>WRIO01000010.1 GCA_009782695.1 Candidatus Cloacimonadota bacterium | reverse complement strand
GCCCTCATAAGTGTTTTGACAATTGTCTTTGAACCTCTTACTATGTCGTTGCCCTCTGCATCGGACAGGTCAACATTTTCCAGTTCGTCAACATCTGCTTCTACTGTTTGTGACACTTTGTAGCCCTCCAACATTTGAATGTAGTCGTTTTGCATATTCGCCACCATTGGCTGACAAGCAAAAATATAGCATTTTTTATGGAGTTGTCAATATGGAAATTTTAAAAGAAGGGCTTGCTGAAAGTATGGCAATGATTCCGCTTGCCCTATTGGTTTCTGCTATGCTACTCCGAGAGATACCAAAAGTGAGACCGTGGCATATTATCCTGGTTATGTGGTTTTTAGGTATCACTGCTGGTATCATTTTTGAGGACAAGACAGAATTTTTAGGGGCGTTGGTGCGTGGATTTGTGACAGGCACGCTTGCGACAGGGCTGGCTATATTTTATGGGAAATTTTTGGTAAAGCAGGAGTGATACTGCTTTAATAAAACCACACTACTTTATCATCCATTCGCCCGCCCAAGCTCTTGCCTATGCCTGCGTGGATAAATCTATCGTCAACGCCTATCCTGTCAAAGCCTGCCAATATTAAAGCCTGCAAAATTAAAAATCTATTGCGACTGTTTATGCTTGCTATATCTACTCCAAAGCACAGGTTATTGCTATCTGTGATATGGTCACCAGAATTGCTTTTGCTGACTTTTAGGTTATGAGTGGGACACCTGCACGCCGAGTTTATCACAAATGGGATACCTGCTGTTGTCCGAGCGTTTTGGAGCATATCCATAACTAACTTACTCATTCGGTTTGTCCCACATCCGCACTTGCAGGTGAACTCTGATTGTTTGAAATTCGGATAAACTGACCAATCTGTGACTTGCATTATCGCCTCCTAATTTGCAAAGCTGGAAGTGTCAACTGTGCCAGCAATTGAACCTGGTATATTAGATAAAAGCCCATTTGTGCTTATTACAGAGCAAGCAGTAACCTCGTATCGTTTACCTGTTGCAGAACCATTTATTACACCTTCACCGACTGTTATAGCTGATTGTGTGCCACAAGACATAACAATTCCTGATGAACTACCATTTATTGAAACTGTTCCTCTCATCATAATAAATTTTCCATTTTCAGTTATTCTAAAATGATTTCCATAACTACCATTTAATGACACTGTGCAATTAGCGGCATAAATTGTCCCGAAATAATGGACTTGCACACCATTTGACGCATTCGTCCCATTTATTGTTATGGAGTTAGTTATAGCAATATGGCTATCATAAGAGAATAGAGCTGTCTGTCCCGAACCTGCATTTATTGTCAAAGTGCTTATTTCTATTCTGTTACTGTGTTCAGCCCTAAAGCCACCAGAGATTATAGAATTATTGATATCTGAACCAGTGACTTTTATCTTTGCAAGACCATTAAAAACCTTATCAATTGCAATCTGATTAAATGTCCCATTTCCAATATTTATCGTCAGACTTTCCACATTATGAAAATCTAAATTCGCCACAGCCCAGTCAATAGCCGCTTGTGGCTGTCTAAATAAGTTACTCAATCCACCAGTGCTATCATTACCACTTGTGGAGACTTGCAATGTGAGATTTTGATATATAGGTATTCTCAAACCTTCTACTACACTATGCGTTGCTTTCAATTATCCTCCCTGTTATACAACCCTACTAAATATTGGCATACTTGTCGATGTCACACCCAAATACATTAACGCAAGTGTCTGAGACGCTGCTACAGTTACAACAAATGACATACCAGCAAAATCATTTAAAAATCTCACATCTGCTGTCGTTTGCCCTGCATAAATGAAATAATAAATATCACCTATTCTGAAATCAGGCAATGCTATTGTAGGGATAGTATCAAATTCAAGGACTGGACCGTAAAACCTATACACTCTATTCATTCCTGTTAAACGACATTTTAAAGATTCACCAGTTATCGCATTTGGAATAAGCATTGCACTTGTATAATTTCCATTTAGCCCGAATAAATCACCATTAACACCGTCTCTAATATTCGTCTTGTAAAGGTTTAATTTTGCTTGCTGACTGACATTTATTTGCCAATTGTTATGCCCTACCTTAAAGCCAGCACTTCCGCTGATATTTTCAGCAGTGACCACTTTATTCGGTTCTGTGAAAGAACCGTTTTGCAGCTCCTCACGGTTTGACAGTTTTACTACCCCAGCCATATTTGTGCTTGCCATCGGATACTGTGTCAAAGTGACAAGCGTAAGGAATTCTATTTTTACATCTTGAGCTGGCGGAGAGACAAATTCTATATAAATACTGTTTACTATGCTATAATCAAGCTCTCCCACTTGTTTTATCCCGTCAAGATAAACAAGCACAGCACTCGGATTATCAGAAAGCAAGCCTAACATTTCAAATCGATTGGTTACACCATCTCCGACATAGGTTTTCCATAAAGGGACACCTGTATCCGACAATTGTCCAATCATAGCTATTAAGTCGTTCATTTCTTGTAGCCGAGCTACCTCATCAATCTCTACTGGCTTGCCTGCTTTTAGTCGCCCATTAAAATGTCGGACAGCAATTGTCCCTTCTTCTGGGTTAACACTGGAATGATGGACTTCGTCTCTGCCATCTTGGTTAATATGCTGTAAAAACTCGTCTCTTGTCACCAGAGCAAGCGAAGTGTCTATCTTTAGCTCAAACACAGACGTGTTGCTGACTTCGATGACCATTCGCATTACAGTAGCCATTGACGAGCCTTCGGGGAGTGTAGGCTTATAAGTAGCAGGCCAAGATGATATAGCTATTATTTTCCTATTCTCGTCTTTTAATGAAAATTCCCTTATCCAATATCCACCGATAGTTTCGGGAATATAGCCCTCCACTATAAGCCAGTTTGGATTATTTTCATCTAAATATAGATTGTTTATTTCTATCTCGTGCCATTCGTTTTTTAAATCGGTCTGTGTATCTGAGGGATTGTATTCCTCGCCATCTCCGTCACCGATACCCATATATCGTATTTGGATGTTTTCCCCACCACTAATAGCAGATAAGATAGCTTGTCTGCCGTAGGGCGTTATCACTGACATAAAAGTCATTTTGCCTCCTGTTTGTTTCTAAAATTTATATTTTCATTTTTAATCATAGGTTATTACCACTATATTTTCTGTATTTGTATTATTAGTAGCAGTCGTGCACCATTTCCCATCTGCATATACAAGCTCATTCCATCCACGATTAACAGTGGTAGATATATCCTTTACTTGCCAATCTAATCCGTCTGTAGAATGTGCTAAATTATTCCTTACTTCCTCTGTCATAGCAATAGTCATCCACATCTGTTTTTTAAAGACAGGTTTAGTAAAGAAAATACGCATAGAGGTATCAAAGATATTGTTTTCTGTCCAATTCGTGCCATTAGTAGAGTATATATAATTGTTGTCCCAAAATCCTGAAGTTTGAGGACTTCGATACATCATCATCCATTTTCCGTCTGCATAAACAGGTGGTGTATAAAGTGCTGAAGTTCTGTGAGCTTGCGTCCAGTTTATCCCATCGGTGATTAAGGAACTATAAACATAACCACTCGCTGGATAAGAACTACTCAAATTTGTGCCGATAATTAAATACCCATTTAAATAATCAAAAGAAATATTAGGAGTAGCATTAAATTGAAAACTTCCTACAAACCAATTTATTCCATCTTCGGAATATGCTACATTTTCTGAACTCTGATTTGTGCTTAAGACAATCCATTTATAATTTGCAAAAATCGGTTTCTGCCAATTTCTTAGGTCTGTTGTATTTATATCAAAAATAGTCCAAGCTATGCCATCTGTCGAGCGAGCGACATTTTGATTTCTTTTACTAGTATTCGATGTGACTATCCATATTCCATTTGCGTAAACAGGTGCATTCCAGGGACTATTGAAGCTTCCAGTAATAGCTCCTATTGACCAGTTTTTACCATCGGACGAGCGAGCGATCATTTCACTTGAACTATTTGAGGTTGAAGTCATCAGCCACTTTTCGTTTGCAAAAACTGGTGAATTCCAAGTTCTATATTGCGTTGCACCTGGCATAGAACAAGGTGTCCAAATAATTCCATCTATAGACCAAACAAGATTTCTTTGACTGATATTAGTATTTTGGTCAGCAACTGCTACAAATATATCACCTCCAAAGACAGGTTGTTTCCACGGCAATGCTATCGTAGAAACTACATCTGTGGTTCTCCAATTCACTCCGTCCATTGAAAAAGCAAAATTTTCACTATTTGAAGCGTCTATAGAGTTGGTTACCCATACTCCATTGCCATAAACAGGTGTATTCCACCGTCTGTTGACTGTGCTGGGGATATTAGAAACAGTGATTTGTAATCCCTTTTTCTTGTATCGTAGATTTCGCACTGGCTCGAAAATATCTTCATAGTCGTCTGACTTCGGAAGCACTTTCCCTTTTAAAAAACTATAAGAACCCATTTTTGTAAATAATCGCAATAAACTGTCTATCATCTTGTGTGGTGGAAACACCTTCCCGAACTCTGCCATAAGCCCTACTACGCCAATATACATAGTCAACTTTTGATTTATTATTTGCTGTATAGTTTTTAAGTGGGAACGCACATTTTTTAAAGCATATACTAATTGTATTATGTCGCCCTCTAAATTGTCATAAGAACCTTTTTGAGATGTATCCACTTCTATTTTAAATTCACCTGGCTCAAGCTCGTTTGTAGCATCCTCCCACCATTCTGTGATAGAGATAGGCATATTTAATATATCTGCCACTCGTTCTATGGAAAACCTTGTGCCTTTGTGCCATTTCAGTTTCGTGGCTTCTTTTACTAAATATCGGCGTTCATCTATTGTCTCTGTGAGCGACCAGCCCTCATACCAGTCCAAATTAAACTGCCACGCCAAATCGCTAAGTGCTTGCTCGTCTAATTCGTCAATACGGCTATATATCAACAAATAATTTAACTTTTCACTGGCCCGCAAGAATAGACTATCCAAGCACTCAGACGCCGCTATAAATTTTGGATCATCCTGTATTGAACTGGGTAACATATCTACAAATTTAAAATCTACTCGTTCCACTATTCTGCCTCTACACCACCAAATTCTATCCTATCTGCGTTTGGTAAGAAATTCGCCACCTGATTGCTTGACAATCTGATAAATTCTAATCCTGTCAATTGAACTCGTTTCGCACCAGCAGAACGGCACAAGCTTATCAGTTTATCAGGAACTATATCACGCCCTGCTTTTGCTTTTTGCCACACTTCATATTCTGTCACAGCATTTGCTATGTTTTCTTGTATTGTTTTCAAGTCCACCGCTTGCTCCGAAGTCACATACCACCTAACTGTATAGTCTATATCCACTGCATTTATCGGATAAACCTGCACAAAATCTGTCAACGGGCGTATCTTTTTGCCACTCATAGTGTTTGACATCGTGCTATTAGTCGAAGTGCCATCGTGAACGCCGAAAATATCTTTGACTGCTGTTATCTCTGCACCCTCTGGGTCAGGGATTTCTCCGCCCTTCAGCATTATGTAAAGCTCCACCCAAACGGGTTTTGGAGACAATATCGCCACATCCTCTATATTAGAATGGGCGGTCAGAGCATAATAAATATAAGCAAGTTCACTACCAGCAGTGGTAAAACGCTCAGGTGCAAGGCGGATTCGTTTACGGAGGCTCTCATCATTTTCTATATCTGACCCGCCTTGCGTAGTAGAGGTATTTATGACCTTTTCAATAAATGCTATCCTGTCCACCAATCTATTGACCTGACCTGCCACAAGTCCATTACTCACTGTCCCAGTAGATAAACAAGTAGCCGAAACTTCTGCTTGGTAGTCACCAGCAGGAATAGTAGTCGCTACATCTGTTGCAAAGAAAACCTTTCCATCTGCTGTCGCCCTTGTCCCTTTTGGAATGATAGTCGGTATCGCTCTCTCCTCTTGTTGCGTAAAAAGTAGAGTAGTTTTCGATGGCGATGCAGGTAATCTTTGCACATCTCCCCAGTATCCTAAATGGTCAAGGAAGTTGCCAGTAGCATAGCGAAGTAAGTTCTGCTTGTTCATCCAATCTGTGATAGCGTTTTCTTGTGCCCTATCAGCAGCGAGCGTGGACAAGAATAAACGCACTGGGTCACCAGGAAATAGCGTTGTATTCGTTATGCCCTCATACATTGTGATGATTGCTTGTTCTACTTCTTTGGTGTCAACCTTTGCAAATAATACTTCAGGTAAATCGTTTATTATAGCCATTCTATCTCCTAATCTGTCAATGTAATACAGATGGGGTCACTGTCTCCCTCTGTATAATTTGCCACCACGCAATATCTATCATTTATATCACCATCTGTGTCTAAATAACTTAATTCAACTGTGGAAGCCAAGAAGTTGTCATTTTTATAAATAGTATATTGCACAAATACTTTACTGTTTTGAAATGGTTCATCCCAGATTATTTCATATCCCATCTTGTTTTCCTTCTAAATCTCTGCTTCTGTGAAAGTGATTTCCACCACTTCCACTCGTGGCTCATATTTTTCTATAATTTCTGTCAAATTGACTATAAGTTCGGGTATAGCAAAATTTATCGGTCTATCTATTATCCGTGCATCCACGCCGAACTGCCTATCCAAAAACACACTCCCACGCCAGGTGGTCATTATCGTCTTTACATTCTGATAAATACTGCGGATGCCCACAGCTCCGATTTCCACTTCCTTCAGCGGAGTGCCGATTATGTCAAACTCACGCGGAGTTCCCACCAAACTTACACTGTCTTTTATCCGTATAGTTACTTTTGGAAATAATTTGCCATCTGATAACATTTATCCGCCTATTGCCTCTAATATAGAAGCATCGCCGATAGGAGTTAACTCTCTCACTTGGCTTGCATCTACTGAAGCAGTTCCACCTAACCTTTCGGGACCGCCTAATCCTGTATCGCCCATTTTTAACTCTTCTTGTCGTAGTTTCATCTGTGCCTGCACTGGCAAACTTTCCACATACTCTTTCAGCACTAAACTAACATTTATCACAGCAGGACGACCCTTACCCCAATGGGTAACTTCATATTCCATACTGCGAATAGTCCACTTGCCCTCGCTTTTTCCGTGATTGAAAACATTATAAGCCTCTCCGCTATCCACCATAGCATTTAGTAGCTTTATCTCTGTCAGAGGCTCTACTCCGAGTGAAGCGTGCAAAACTATCTCATAATTATATTCCTCAAGCTGTCCGCCCACATATTCGGGAACTGGTTTTCCCGAAATTACTGCGTGGTCATAAAACTGCGATGCTACCTTGCGTGACAGATTGTTGTATGTCTTTACCGCTAATCCGCTGCTATAAAAATAGCATTTACCTATCAGCCCTACAAAAGGTGTCAATGCTAATGCCCTGGCAATAGCTAATTCCTTTAAATTGTCTTTGTCAGTAAGTCCACTTGTAATACTGCCTATCATATTATAGTTCCTTCTACAGGTCCGCCTGAAACAGATGTGCCAATTACTTCTGCATTTTCAATGATTTCAGTTATCACTGCTTCTGCTATTGCTAACGCCATTTTATCAAGGGCTGCTTCTGCTGATTTCTGTGAGTTGTCTGCTAAATTGCTTCTGATAGCATTTTTTAATCTATTTATATCTAAAGGCATATTTCCCTCGCTTTTGTAGTCTTAATATGCGTTCACTTTTTCTACAAAGCCATATTTTCGTCAAATAAACAATTGTCGGACAATTCAAATTTATTTTGTAACAAAAATAATTTCCTATTGTTTTTGTCCTCAAAAGGAATTATTATGAAAAAACTAATGCTTATTATTCTTTTATCTTTTGTTGCTATATTATATTCAGTAGAATACGAAAAAATATCAGCCTTTGATCTCACAAAAGAGTTCGACCTCGATTGTGAAAAAGCTACAATGAATCGTATCAAGCCTAACGGGGAAGGAGACTACATCGAAGTAACAGGTCAAATAGGGCATTTAGAAATAAATTCTAGCACTGCTTTAATCCATCTATTAGGTTTTTATGAAAAATTAGAAAACCCGGACACAATGCTTTATCATATAGTAGTAGGTTACTATAGTCGCGATGACCCAGAAAATGATGAGTTTAATAATTTATCAAAAGGTCAAGAATATACACTTAAAGGAGTTATAAATGAGTATTCTGGTCTAAAAAATACATTGAGAGTGCATATCATAGACCCTACAAATAAAATACATTTGCCAATTGATAGATCCTATTGATATAGTTCATTAACAACATTAATAGCAGTTTTCCATGCGCCATCACTTACTGCTTTTTTATCTAACTTACATTTGCTATTCCAATAGCAATCATCATAATGCTTTCCAAACCAACGACATTTCCTAGACTGGTTAGGACCCCATTTTTTAGTGTAATCTTTATATGCTTGTTCTGCATTTTCTACTATAGATTCTTCTAATACTTCTTCCATTCGTAGCAAAAGTAACCTAGCAAATATTGCAGCAAGCTTGTCACAAGATTCCTCTTTTAGTAAAATATATACTAACTCTGCTTTCCTTTGCAATACATCACCCTTAATTTCATCCCAGTTTACTGGCTCTTGAAACAATGTCGGATTTCCTTCTATATACCTTTTGGCTATGGTATTTGCTCTCGTTTCCGTGATTACACCAGTTTTAAGCACATCTTTTATACTACCTAGTTGAAACTGCCAAAAACCTCGAGCAGATTCTGACGAGGACTCTCTATCAATTCCGTCAGATTCTTGCAGCATAATAGCAAATAAATAAGTTAAAGCTTTCTTATCAACTACTGGCTTTTGCTCTAACTCGTAAAGCTCCTCTAATGCTTCTTTTATCATTTCATACCTGGATCTTTGAGTATCTGTTACTCCCATTTTTCTCTCCTTTTAATCTAGCGGCACTTTTACTGTGCTTGCTTTTGGCCCAGCACTACCGATAGGCGTTCCAAATAAAGGACATAGTGTCATTGCATGGACTACTGGTTGACAAGCATTGTTACCCAAATTTACATTCCCAGCTATATTTGTAGTAGCAGATTTTATATCTGTGTTTGTGTTGTTTAGCTCAAAATTCTGATTGTCAATCTCTATACTTTGGTTATCAATTATTCGAATACTAGGTGATTTTATTTCAAATAAATTACCGACTATCGCTTCTAATTGGTCGTTTATCGTCATCTTGACACATTCACTTACCAAAAGTTTGATAGTCTCTTTAACACATAGCTCAACATTCTCCTTTATTTCTGCTTTTATAAATTTTGTTATTACTGCCTCTATATGACCTTCAACGATTGCTTTTAGGCTATGTCCTTTTCTATCATAAGACACCTCTGTATCATCGTCAAACTTCACACCACGCACATCTTGACTATCAAAATGCGGTGTGTCCTGCTGATTGTAAACACTCCCTAATATCACGCCACTATTTTCAAATAGCACACAGAGAACTTGCTCATCCACATCCACCATATTATAGTCTTTGTTATTTTGGGTGTTCCTCTGTAAAATAGGCAAATCAGCAGAGATTAAATCGTCTATATCAGAGAATTGCACCCTTGCTGTGCAATTTGCTGTATCGGTGTTTACCACCTTTCCTACTCTCATATCAAAATTCATTTAAAAACCTATTATTCCTCTGATTTCCAATGTGCTACTATATCCACTACGGCTGTATTCGTGATTGTGTTCCTCTACATTCCACACCACGCTGTCCCACCGACCAAAGCCCTCTATCCTTATATTCTGTCCGCTATGTATATCAGGTCGTCCGATACTGGTTATCGTGCCTTTCAGCTGTCTCATATTCGCATTTCGTAGAAGTGACTTTGCCAGCTCCTCTGCCTCTGCTATTGACGAAACTCGTCTATTAACCTTTAAAACCTGCCCTACTTCTGGGTCATTTATTTCGGGTTCATTATCCTCTTCTGCCGATGGCTGTTCCACTGTTACACTCTCGATTATCCAATCTGTGTCATCGCCTAAATTTTGGACAGTCTGTGACTTTGGTTTTGCTTGTTTTTTTTTGCTACCCCCACGCACGCCCGAGAGACCGTCAGGAACATATAAATACTCTTTCAGTTCCTTTGTCTCTTGGTCATAATACTTTACTTCCACAGCAGAATAAACATCGCTGGTGTTACTGTTAAAACTCCACGAAGTCACGCCGTCACTTGCTTTTATGGTTATCTCTGCTTCTTTTTCGTCAAACTCTTCGCACCTAAAAATTATGATATATTTATCTGTAATCTTTACCATAAAGCCACAATATTCGCATAGCTTCTTTATGCAGGTTATGTCACTCTCCTGCTTCTGTTCCCACCGCTCCAAAATCGGATTATACTCGCTGTAAAATTGCAATTCAAAGTCGTGTCTATCTACTAATTCCTGTAATATGTCCTTCGCTGTTATGTTCTCCCACGCCTGCGTGTTTTGTTGCCTGCGGATGCTATTTGTTATCCCCACAGAAACAGCAGAAATAGTAAACATCGAAGGGCGTCCACTACTTGATAAATCGTCTATCTCAAAACCACCAGCCTCTCGGATAAAGCTGTCACCAACTGCAAACCAATCACTTGCCTTTATTTTAGCAGAGAACTTCGCTCCCAGCTCGGGCAACCAAGCATCTCTCCACAAGCCTGCCACATCTTGCAGTGTCACAGACATATCATCGCCCTGATTTGTCTTGGTTTTATCTGCATAAGAAAAGCTTTCTATAAAGTCCGACACATCGATTTCTTTATCATTATAATACAGCTCTAATTCTACTTTACGCATTTTATATCCACGGTGGTGCTGGTTTACTGCTATTTAGCTTTGACTTTGGTGTCTGTGGCACTATCATTTTCAGACCAGCAGGAAAATATGTGTATTTCATTAAATGCGGATTTGCCATTATCAGCAAGTATGCCAGGTGTTCACTGCCATAAATATCCATTGCCAACACATCGAAGCAATCGCCCTGTTTTGTTTCATATAACCATTGCATTAGACCCCCTAAAAAACAATATGTAACATTTTTCTTGTTTTGGTGTTATGTAAGCAACGGAGGATTTTATGAAAAAATCTAAATTAACACTTGATGACAAATTAGGATATGCTGGTGGGATTGTTGCCATATTAGCAATAATATTCTTTGCTATCCCGTATGGAAAGTTTTTATTTACACTGTATATAGTTTGTTTTGGATGGCTCTCTGCATTAGCATCATAACTTTCTCTATCATTTATCAATCTCATTATGTTAGCACCGTCCTTCTTTGATATGCCTCTCTATCTGCAAGCCACTTTTCAAACTGTCTTTTTAAATCAGCCAAACTATTATCTATCACTGTTTTATCAGCATTGCCATGTATATTGACAGTCGGAGAAAACACAAAACTACTGCCACCGCCACTCCCTGATAAACCTGTTTTATTTAATAGCTCGCTTGCTCTATCAGGTTTGGAAAGCGGAATCACTGCTTCGGGTCCGTCCTCTCCTATCATCCCAAAAGTAGGGCGATTAACTATTCCGCCCTCTGCAAAAGCGGGTATTTCCTCGTCACTACCGCCCTTTTTAAATGGATTTAGTTTTCCGACAAAGCCCACCACTTTCTTGACAGCACCTGCGATTTTATCGACTATTCCTTTGATAAAGTCCCAAGCAGACGAGAAAACATTTTTCACACCGTCCCAGAGAACTGCAAAGAACTCTTTGATAGTGTCCCAGTGTTTGAAAATCATTAACGGAATACCAAAAACTGGTGCTATTATCATTAGTATCTCTGGTCCCCAGTCTGCTAAAAAGCCTTTCAACCATTCCCAAACAGCTATAAACACACCTTTGATACCTTCCCAAGCCTTTACAAACACGCCTTTTATCAAATCCCAAGCAGCAAGTAAAAACTCTTTTATGCTCTCCCAAGCATTGAAAAACACATCTTTTGTTGCTTGCCATAATGCTTGAAAGAAAGGCACAACCTTGTCCCAGTGTTTTATCAGCAGATACACAGCTACGCCGAGTGCTATCACGCCTGCTACTATCCAAAAAATCGGACTTGCTAACATAATTGCACCTACTTTTAAAAAT
>WRIO01000009.1 GCA_009782695.1 Candidatus Cloacimonadota bacterium | reverse complement strand
AAATTTATCACTGTCTTTACATCCTCTGTCCAGATAGTCCTGCGAGCATTTGGATCGCTCAGTGGGGTTGTGTCATTTGATCCTTTCACATAGTGCATCACCCAACCGTCGCCGTATTTTAGTAACACCTCAGGGGTTACTCCATAACCAGAGTCTATAAAATCATGTCCTGGCGTGGGGATAGGTTGACCTTCTGCATTTAGCACACGATATGCATAACCCTTTATGACTCCGTGTGTACTTTCCGCAGCCCAATATATCTCTTGCTTATATGGAACTGTCGTGCCTTCGTGAACCCATTCTTCTGCATCTTCTCGACTTTCAAAACCAGTAAAAGATGTGATCTTGATGGTCGGAGCATCAGTGGCAAACTGGCTCCCTCTCATACCGCAAGCGGTAAAAAACACGCATATCACCAACAAACAAAATGCAATACATACATTCCTTGTCTTTTTAGTAGGCATAAATCCTCCAATACTTTATCTCTATTATTTTTATTTCTTGATAGATGATAGCTATAACTCTCCTGTATTTCTATGCTATATAACATTTTTCTCGAGAACTATACTATATCACTCTATAAATTTTTATAGAAAACATATTTTTTTTTTAGCCTAAATTAGTCAACTATTTTTTTTGTTTTTAGAAAAAAATATTTTCAGGTCTGCGAAAGGTTGTGGGAAACACACCATATTCGTCGGGAGGGATGTTCACTTTGAAAGCCTGTTCTCTATGAATCCCTACTTTTCTTTGATGATATGCACAGCTGTTTAAAAAGGATGGATGTGGTCACAGAGCCGACTCCACCTGGCACAGGCGTGATAGCCGAACATTTCAGAAAACAGCCCTCAAAATCTACATCACCTACATAAGCAGTTTTGCCCTCTTTATCGGTCAATTCGTTTATGCCTGCGTCTATGATGACAGCGCTGTCCTTTATCATCTCAGACTTCAAGAGGCGGGGGACTCCCACCGCAACTATCACTATATCTGCCTGCCTTGTATAGAGCGACATATCAGGTGTCCGAGAATGGCATACCGTGACTGTGGCGTTTCGGTTTTTGATTTTATACAAGAGTAAATTTGCAACCGGCTTTCCGACCACATTGCTTCTGCCCACCACCACCACATGCTTTCCCTCGACTAATATATCATAAAAATCCAATATTTCCAGTATCGCAGCAGCCGTGCAAGGCAAAAAACACTCCTTCTCATAAAGTATCAATCCTGCATTTAGTGCATGAAAACCGTCCACATCTTTATGGGGAGCTATACACTGCTCGACCTTGCCGGGGTCAATATGCTTTGGCAGTGGTTTTTGCACCATGATACCGTGGACATTTGGGTCCTGGTTTAGTTTTTGGATTTTTTGGAGCAATGTATTTTCGTCTATTTCGTTTTCTTGAAAATTTTGCACTGTTATATTTATTTTGTATTTTAGGCTTTGTTTTTTTATGCTCTCCACATAGTATAAAGAAGCTGGGTTAGAGCCGACTATCAGCACATACAGATGAGGTGTCAAAAGATAAGTTTCTATCAAATCCAAGCAGTATTTTTTGTTTTTTTCAGCTACTGCATTTCCTTTTAAAATAAGTGGTTCGGTCATATATTGCTCCTTTTGTCAAAGCTTAACTTGTATTCTTTCAATTTTTTGGGTTTTACCCGCAAACTCGTCTATATCCAAAAGAACAGCATTTATCTGCAATCCTTCTTCGGACACTTCGTGCTTTACAGGCATCCCTGTGTTTACGCGGGTAAATGAGATTTCCTTTTTTACACCAATGACAGAATCATGACCTCCGCACATACCCACATCGGTGATATAACCTGTGCCACCCGCTAATATCTGTTCATCGGCTGTCTGAATATGTGTGTGTGTCCCGAGCATAGCGGTGATTCTGCCAGC
This sequence comes from Candidatus Cloacimonadota bacterium, assembly GCA_009782695.1. GTDB lineage: Bacteria > Cloacimonadota > Cloacimonadia > Cloacimonadales > WRIO01 > WRIO01. The sequence goes on along the minus strand of WRIO01000009.1, from coordinate 10,506 downwards.
AAAATAATAGCCGAAAGTCTTTTTCTCAGCGGTAGATTCTGCGTGAAAATCGACTATGGTGCACTTTGGTGGGTTTTCGAGTGATTTCAGAAGGTTGTCCAGTGCAAAAAAAGGTGAGTCAAGAGGGTTCATAAAGGACTGTCCGCATAGCGTAACAAGTAATATTTTTGTATTCTTTATCTCGTGTATAATATAGCTGTTTCCCGGAGCTTCTTTTGGGAAATTTAGGGGGCGAGCTATCCTTTTGTCGATTTTAAAAAAGTCAAGGCTTTCCTTTCTATCGTAAATATGATTCCCCGAGCTGAAAATCTGTATCCCCACTTCCACCATTTCATTGATAGTGGCTTCGGACACACCTCGCCCGTCCGTCAAGTTTTCACAGTTTCCGATACATAAATCCACACCGTTACTTTTCCGAAAATCTGGTAAAAAATCTTTTATAGCTTTTCGTCCTGGCTTTCCGAAAATATCACCAAAAAATAATATTTTCATATTTTGTGATCACTTTTATCACGGTCTTTTTGCTGACCTCTATATGCCCCCTAATCTTTTATTCTAACCTATTTTGCGATAGCAGTTTGTCTGGTTTCTCGGATGACAGTCACCTTGATCTGTCCGGGATACTGCACTTCCTTTTCTATCTGTTTAGCAATATCTGTGGCGATAAAAATAGTGTTGTCATCTGGTATATTGGCGGGGTCAACTATGATACGGAGCTCTCTGCCAGCTTGTATAGCGTAGGATTTGTTCACGCCTTCGATAGAATTTGCTATGCCTTCGAGCTTTTCTAGCCTCTGCATATATGTCTCGAGCATCTCGCGTCTAGCACCCGGACGAGCACCTGATATGGCATCTGCTGCTTGCACCAGCACTGCATAAACGCTTTCTGCTTCGACATCTTCGTGGTGAGATTCTATTGCGTTTATGACTAATTTGCTTTCGCCGTTCTTTTTGGCTATGCTTGCACCGAGAGCCGCATGAGTGCCTTCTAATTCGTGATCAACTGCTTTGCCTATATCGTGTAAAAAACCACAACGCCTTGCGATGTCTTGGTCAAGCCCAAGCTCTGCTGCCATGATTCCGCATATCCAGGCTGCTTCTATACTGTGGCGTAGGACATTTTGTCCGAAACTGGTTCTATAATTCAGCTGTCCTATCAGCTTGATAATATTTGCAGACACATTGTGTATGTTTGTCTCTAAACAGGCTTTTTCACCGAGAGAAACTAAAGTGGCGTCCATCTCTTTTCTGGTTTTTTCTACCAGTTCTTCTATACGTCCTGGGTGTATCCTGCCATCTGAAATCAGTTTTTCTAAGGCTAATCTTGCCACTTCACGCCTGATGGGGTCGAAGGCACTGAGCACCACAGCTTCGGGAGTGTCATCTATGATCAAGTCAACTCCAGATGCTTTCTCAAAAGCTCTGATGTTTCTGCCTTCGCGACCTATGATTCGACCCTTCATCTCGTCTGAGGGCAGTGATACCACAGCCACAGTCGATTCTGATATATGATCGACAGCCATTCGTTGCACAGCAGTGGATATGATCTCAGATGCTTTTTTGTTTGCATCCAATTTTAGCTGCTCTATTTCTTGCTTTATCTCACGAGCTGTGACAGCCCTGGCTTCTGATAGTAGCTCAAATCGTATCCTTTCTAAAGCTTGTTCCCGGGTTAGACCGCTGATTTCCACCAATTTTTTCTTTTGTTCGGATATCAGTTCGTCTACCTCCGATTTTCTTTTTTCGTTTTCAGCTTCGAGCTTCTTTAAGTTCTTTTCATGGTCACTGAGAGCTTGTTCCTTTTTATCAAGCATGTCGAGTCTTTTTTCCAAGCTGATCATTCTTTCATTGAATTTCTTTTCGAGGTTACGCAGTTCTGTTTGCCGTTCTTTGATCTCTGCTTCGTAGCCCTTACTTTGCTTGAACCATTCTTCTTTACCGTCAAGCACAGCTTTTTTCTTCAGGGCATCACATTCTTTCTTTGCAGAATCTATCAGGTCTTTGGCTATAGACTTTGACTGCGATATTTCAAAGAATGTTGTGTTTTTTCTAGTGCGATAGACTACAAAAGCTATGAATAGTCCTATCGCGATACCTATAAAAGGCATCAATATATACACCAATAAATCCATTGGGTTTCCTCCATTTAAAATAGTAAATGATTTATCAGCTTGTGTTTTTGGGGCAAGCCAGCAGCATCTACTATATAAAACCCGCGTGTACCGTGAGATGGTTTGTCCGAGAACCTTTTTAACAAGGTGGGCATCTACCTAAGTGGGGAGTTATTTCAAAAACTTACTATAACGCACAAAGGGATCAATTCCCGTTCTGGACTTGGTTCTATCACAATACCATATACACGCATACCGCAGGTTCATTTTTAGTCTACATTTATATTATACAAAGCACCTTGCACCACTTTGTTTAGTTTGTCTCTTTCATCAGCTAGTCTTTTTATTTCTTTCTCGAGTTGTTTATTTTCTTCAAAAATTTTCAAGGCAGCGAAGGTCAAAATCATGTTATTATCACTACCCGGATATTTGTTTAGCAGTGAGGTCAGAAATTGATTTAGTTCGGCAGCAAGCTCTTCTTTTTCCTTTGGCTCATTCGTGGAAAGGATGAGCGGGGTGTTTAGAATGATGACCTGAATCTTTTTTTCATCAGCCATGATTTACTCGTCAAAATCGATTTTGGACAACAAGTCGTCGATTTTAGAAACTGCTACTTTTGTGATGCTATCATATTCTTTGCTCTTTTCTTTTAGCTCGTCTATTTCTGCTGTTTTTTCTTTTAATTCGTTTGAGAGCTGCAGAACCTTTTGTTCTAAAAAAGCTTTCTCATTTAACCATTGATTTTTTTCGTCATCAAGCTCGATATTTGTGGTGAGAGCCTTTTCATAATCTGTTTTCAAAACATTGTATTTTGTTTTTAATGTTGCGAAATTGTCTATCAGCTTTTGTATCTTGTCTTGTATGGTCACTTGTGAAGGTTCTGCGGAACCTGATTTATTGTTATTTTCCATGATTACCTCATTTCTATCTTAAATTTTTCTTTCAACCTGTCTATTATTCTCTGCATAATAGATTTTATCTGCTCGTCTGTGAGTGTTTTACTCTCACTGTTTAGAGATATATTTATCGAGAGACTTCTAGAGCCTTCGGCTATTTGCTTGCCTTTGAACTCGTCAAAGGGTATCACGCTTTTTATAGTCTTTGGGTTCGTTTCTTTTATCCATTTCACTATGTCGAATAAAGTGAATTCTTCAGAAACTACGAAAGACAAATCCCGTGATACTATCGGGTATTTCGATATATGTGTATATTCCTTTTGGGAAAAATCTGCATAAGTAAATAGAGCGTCTAGATCGAGGTCAAAAAGTAACACTTCGTTAGGTATGTCAAACTTGCTTAAAACCCTTTGATCCAGCTTGCCTATGCTACCGACATACTGACTTTTGACAAATAGATTTGCTCCCCCATTCTGAATATAGAAAGGTTCTGTGGTTAGGTTGAGCTTATTTATCTCTACCTCAAAAATATCTAGCAATCCTTCTACAATACCTTTTACATCGTGATAGCAGATATTTCCGCTTTTTTCACTCCAATCTATCGGTTTGCTCTTGCCTGTGAGCACACCAGTCAAACGCCACCTTTCGAAGGGGAGTTTTTCTTCTCTACGGGTGAACACTTTATTCATCTCAAAAAGCTTTACATTTTCGTTGCTATGATTTAGGTTCAAAGCTACATTTTTTAGCAGCTGGGGTATCAAGGTGCTTCGCAGCACCGAAAAGCTTTCGCCTTGAGGATTTATGATTCTCACAGTCTGTCTTCTATGGTCTACTGCTAGCAGATTTAGCATATCGAGATTAGTTTGGTCTGTAAAAGTGATATTGACAGCTTCTTGAAATCCTTGGTGGACAAGGTATTGCTTTATTTTCCTGCGTGCATAGAAAATATCGCTATTCATCATCTGTGGCGCTGCTACCGGTTTATCCACTTTATCAAATCCGTGCAGGCGTAGAATCTCTTCTATCAAATCTATCTCACGAGTCAAATCTTTCCTGTTAGCAGGTACTTCAAAACTCAATTCTTCTTCATTCGCACCCAAAAACTTGCAACCTAGATTTTGCAGATAATTTATCATCTTATGATTGTCTATGTTTAGTGAAAGTAGCTTTTTTACTCTTACTGGTCGCAGTTTAACTACTCGAAGGGGCTTTTTCCCAGGATATACATCTATGACCTGCACCACTTTACCACCAGCTAATTCTGCCACCAATTTAGCAGCATTTATAGCTATGTCGACACAAGTCTGCTCCGCCATACCTCTCTCAAAACGGTAAGAGGAGTCAGTAAAAATCTTTAGGTTGTGGCTAGTCCTACGGGTGATAGAGCTGTCAAAACAGGCTGCTTCTATCACGATATCTGTCGTGCTGTCTTGGATATGCGAGTTTAGACCACCTATCACTCCTGCGAGGGCGACAGGCTTTTGAGTATCGGCTATCACTAGTTCTGCTCCTGTGAGGTTATAAGTCTGATGGTCGAGTGCTGGGAAGCTTTCATTTGGCATAGATTTTCGCACAATTATCTGCCGACCGTCTATACATCTTTCATCAAAGGCATGTAGTGGGTGACCGAGCACATACATTATGTAGTTCGTGATATCGACCACATTGTTTATTGGCTTTATATCAGCAATTTTTAGCTTGTCTTTTAACCATATAGGTGAAGGAGCTATCTTTATATTTGACATCCTGACGGCATAATAACGACTGCATAAATCAGGTTCTGCTATTACTACACGAAAATCATCAGCAGTAGGCATGGAAAGGTTGTTTTCGACAGGATACAAAGGGTGCTTTTGGAGTGGGATATTTAGCTGGGCAGACAGGTCGCGTGCTATGCCCAGCATTCCCAATAAATCAGGTCTGTTTGGCGTGATTTCCACTTCATAAACAGTGTCAGCTATCTGGTAAAAATCTGCTAAATTTGTGCCTATCGGAGCATCAGAGGGTAGCACTAAGATGCCTTCATGCTCGTCTGATAGCTGCAATTCTCTCTCGGAACAGATCATACCAGCAGACTCTGCCCCTCTGATCTTTGCCTTCTTTAGCTTAAAGTCACCGAAATCTGTTCCCACATGGGCATAAGCTATGGTCTGACCTTCGGCTACATTGTGAGCACCGCAAACCACTTTGTGTGTCTCTTTGCCGTCAAAGACTTCTGTAATAGACAGATGGTCGCTGTCTGGGTGTTTTTGGCAAAAGGTGACTTTTGCCACGATGAACTGCTTTAGAAAATCACCTGAGGTCGTGGTGCTTTCCACTTCGATACCCGAAAAGGTTAGCTTTTCTTTTAGCTGCTCTGCTGTGAGGCTGATCTTCAAAAACTCTTGAAGCCATTTATAACTGATTATCATCTGGACACCCTTTAGAATTGCCTTAAAAACCGAACATCATTTTCATACAAAAGCCGTATATCTGGTAGCTTGTATTTTAGCATAGCTAGCCTGTCTATACCACAACCAAAAGCATAGCCTGTATATCTCTCACTGTCTATCCCCAAAATATCGAACACATTGGGGTCAACCATACCTGCTCCGAGTATCTCTATCCAACCGCTGTTTTTACAGGTGGGACAGCCGTTACCACCACAGGCTACACAACTGACATCTATCTCTGCACTTGGCTCTGTAAATGGAAAGAAGTGCGGTCGAAACCGTGACTTTACCTCACTACCGAAAAGCTTTTTCAAAAATATATCCATAGTGTCGGATAGGTCCTTGAAGCTGATGCCCTCGTCAACAACCAATCCTTCTGTTTGGTGAAATACAGGCGAGTGGGTTAGATCGAACTTATCATTGCGATAGCACCGACCGGGTGCTATGATCTTGATGGGTGGTTTATGCTTTTCCATTGTCCTGATTTGCACAGTGGATGTGTGTGTGCGTAGCAGAGTATCTTTTCCTATGTAAAATGTGTCTGCTAGGTTGCGAGCAGGGTGGTCTTTGGGGTGGTTTAGGGCGTCAAAATTGTGAAAATCGTCTTCCACATCGTAGCCTTCTGCTATCTGAAAACCCATCCCTAAAAAAATGTCTTCTATCTGATTTTGGATGATAGTGAGCGGATGTAGGTTACCCATCAAGACAGGGCGACCGGGCATAGTGAAGTCGAAGCTTGAGGTCGCAATTGACTGGGTATAGATATTTTCTTTTATCCTCTCATTTGCTGCCTCAAGCAAGCTCTCTATAGCTGCTTTTACATCATTTACCTTCTTCCCAAATACAGGTCTTTCAGTGGCAGAAAGCTTACCCATCTGCTGCATAAACCCGTTTAGCTCGCTCTTTTTACCTATGTATCGCGATTTTAGGTCGTTTAGCTCATGAAAGGCTTTTGCCACTTCTATTTCTGATGTAGCATTTTTTAGGATGTTTTGCAGTTGTTCGTCCACTGTTTTTTTATTTTCCCCTGCTGGAAATCTGGGTGCATATAGCAGTGAAAGCATTTTGTTCATGCATAGCTAGGTGTGCCAGCACTTTTCTGTTTATCTGCATTTGAGCCTTATTTAAACCATTTATCAAGGTGGAATATGTGAGACCGTTTGCTCTGGCACCTGCATTTATACGGGTGATCCACAATCTGCGAAACATTCTTTTCTTTTGTTTTCTATCCCGATAGGCGTAGCACCAGCCTTTTTCGACGGTTTGACGGGCTGTCCTATATAGTTTTCCTCTCGTGCCTCGGTAACCTTTGGCTGCTTTTAAGTATTTTTTATGTCTTCTATGCGAAGCCACATTGTTTGTTGCTCTTGACATTCAAATCTCCTTCTAATTTTAAAACACCAGCATTCTTCTGATTCTACTGTAATCACAATCTGCAACTATCGCTGATGAGGCTAATCTTTTCTTTCTTTTTCTACTTTTTTTGGTTAAGATGTGTGCAGCACCAGCGTGTCTTCTCTTGATCTTGTTTCGACCTGTCAACGAAAATCGTTTCACAGCTGCACTATGAGATTTTATCTTTGGCATCTTTCCTCCGTGTTTATTTTATTTTTTATTCTTCTGTATCGTCTTCTATTTCTTCTATCGGTGTGGTCTCGTCCACCACTATTCCGCTTTCTCCGAGTATTTTATCGATGTCTTTTTTTGGCGACAAAATCATGGAAAGCAAGTTCTTCTCTGCTGTTGGTTTGCTATCGACTTCTGCTATGAAGGCTAAATCTTTTTCTAGTCGCTCCAGCACATCATATCCCAGCTCTTTGTGGGCTATCTGTCGACCACGAAACTTGATGGTTAGCTTCACCTTGTTGTGAGCTTTGAGAAACCGGATAGCATTATTCTTTTTGAAATTATAGTCGTGTTCGTCTGTGTTTGGACCGAACTTAATCTCTTTTAACTGAACTACATGTTGCTTTTTCTTTGCCTCACGAGTCTTTTTCTCTTTCTGATAATAATACTTGCTAAAATCCAGGATACGACAAACTGGCGGCTCGGCATTGGGTGACACCTCCACCAAATCTAAATTCGCCTCCTCGGCTATACTCAGTGCCTTCTGTATGCTTACCACACCTATCTGTTGATTGTTCTCGTCTATCAAGCGAACTTCATCCACTGTGATTTCTTTGTTTATTCGTTCCTTTGGAACCACAGCCTTCAGCTTTGTCTTACTTTTACGAAACCGTATTATGGCAGACCTCCTATTTCTTAAAAAAAAGCGGGCACACCATACAGTGTGCCCGCTGATAAATAATGTTTATTGTATTTTTATTTATATAAAAACTTCAGTAACCAAACAATATCCTCAGCGGGAATCGTGAGGTAGAAACATATAGTTTCATTTCGGAAACCATTTTTTTATATGTGCTTTTTTTGTCAATAGTTTTTTATTGCAATAAAAAATTCGCATATAATATTTTGATAGATATTGTTTTAAATGAAATTTTTATCAGAGATGTTTTTCGGCTATGGTAGGGAGATATGCTAGGGCATAGACCCAAAAATTGAGCTTTTTCAAATTTTTAAAAATACAAGTTTGTATCTCCATAGTTTATAGACTGTTAGTAGAAGTGCCAAGCAAGGGAGCTCGGACTAGGTCTGAGCTAGTCCGAGCTCCCTTGCTTGGCTCTTGTCTGAAAGTATGAAATAGCAATAGGTTATAAAAAACATTATTTTTTAATTACACTTATACAATTTTGGTTGACATAAAATCGGCATTTTTTTTTTGTGACACTCTAAAACAAAATATAGAGGGGATGTATGATGGTCAATATAAAAATAGAACAAAAAGACTATATCGCAATCATAACGATAGATAGGCAACAAGCCTTGAATGCATTGAATAGAGAGCTGTTAAACCAGCTAAAAGAGTTGCTAAATAATATAAATTATGAAACTACTCGCTGTCTGATACTCACAGGAGCAGGAGAAAAAGCATTTGTCGCAGGAGCAGACATAGCCTATATGAAAACTCTGAGTAAAAAGCAAGCAGAGGAGTTTTCTATCATTGGGAACAGTATTTTTAATAAAATAGAGCATTTGCCTATTCCTGTGATAGCTGCAGTGAACGGTTTTGCTCTCGGTGGAGGCTGTGAACTAGCGTTGGCGTGCGATATACGGATAGCGTCTGATAATGCAGTTTTTAGTCAACCAGAAGTCAGCTTGGGTATCATACCCGGCTTTGGTGGGACTTTTCGACTGTCCAGGCTTGTAGGTGAGGGGATAGCCAAAGAATTGCTCTTTACAGGTGATAGAGTAAAAGCCCCAAGAGCCTTGGAGATAGGGCTGGTGAACGCAGTTTACACACTACCCGAACTGCTAGAAAAAGCTATCGAAATGGGCGAAAAAATATGCAAAAATTCTCCTATCGGAGTGTCTGCTATCAAAAGCGTAATGTATGAGGTTCAGAAAGCGGATATTTATGGTAAAATGTATGCTGAGGCAGAGTATTTTGGCAATTGTTTTGAGACAGAAGACCAAAAAGAAGCTATGACAGCTATGCTAGAAAAAAGACCAGCAAAACCTTTTACAGGGAAATAATAATCAATAAATAAAGGGAGAAAAATTATGAAAATAGGTATCATTGGTGCAGGAACTATGGGCAGGGGGATAGCGATTGCTTTTGCCCAAAAAGAGGAACATACTGTGGCGTTGTGCGACATAAATATAGAGGTCACTAACCAATCAAAAGAGCGATTACAAAAGGAACTTGAAAAGCTTACTGCCAAAAATATAGTCAATCCTGACCTACTACAACCCACGCTGGACCGCATAACCCCGAACACAAAAGAAGGTGTAGGTGACTGTGACCTTGTGATAGAGGCTGTGCAAGAGAATTTGCAAATCAAAAAAGAACTATTTACCTTTTTACAAACTGTCTGCAAAAAAGAGACGATTTTTGCCACAAATACATCCTCGCTTTCCATAGCTGCCATCAGTGAGGGCTTAGATAGATCAGTGATTGGACTGCACTTTTTTAACCCCGTCCCCATGATGAAGCTGGTCGAGATAGTGACCACAGAAAAGAACACACCACAACTGATAAATCAAATGAAAGCCTTGTTGATTACTCTTGGCAAGTCACCTGTGATGAGTAAAGACCACCCCGGCTTTATCGTGAATCGTATCTTGATACCCATGATAAACGAGGCAATAGGGGTATTTGCGAATAGCACTGCGACAGCTGAGGACATCGATCAGGCTATGAAATTAGGGGCAAATCACCCGATAGGTCCGCTTGCTCTGGGCGATATGATAGGGCTCGATGTCTGCCTGGCTATCATGGAAGTGCTACATGCAGAAACCAAAAACGACAAATATAAACCCCACGAATTATTACACAAAATGGTGACAGAAGGGAAGCTCGGACGAAAGTCTGCTCAAGGCTTCTTCCCTTATAACAGATAAAAGCAGGTGTCCCTCCAGTAAAAACAAAAGCTTATGACCATCACTCGTTTTATTGTGTGCCTGATCCTTTTTGGTTGTTTTGTGTTATGTTGCATTAGCTGTCAAAAATCAGACCCAACCCCTGTTGTGCAGTTACCCGAACCAGACATAGACAAGCACGAAACGATAGATATCTACATCCCCAAAGGCGGCAGTGTGTATGAAGAGCTGTCAAAGATAGGTCTAAATGGCAATCAGATAGTTGACCTACTAAATGTCTTTGGCTATAATGTCGATTTTCGAGGCGTGCAACCAAACGACCATTTTCAGATAATTCGTGACCTGGAGACAAAAACCGTGCTGGAATTTGTCTTTTTCCCGAATATAATCACCACTCATAGGATAGTATATGATAGCGCTAAACAGGCTTATGATTATGTATTAGAGGAAAAAGAGGTGCTGACTAGAGTTGTTCTCACAGAAGGTGTGGTGTATCATACTCTCGACCAAGCACTTAGGGAAAAAAAGATAGACAGCAATGTCATGGCTACTGCCACTAGTGCCTTGGAGACAAAGATTGATTTTCGCCTCCGAACGACGAAAGGCGATGTGTTTAAGCTCCTGTAT
>WRIO01000008.1 GCA_009782695.1 Candidatus Cloacimonadota bacterium | reverse complement strand
TACAAGAAATGCTTAAAGTGGTTTTTGCAAACCCTGAGGCAAAATTTGAGGAGATTCTACTAAAAATAGGATATAAAAAATCGACTTTCGAGACTTTCAAAAACAGAGTAACAGAGGCACAAAAGGAATATGAGAACCTATCACATAAACCCAAAACAATAGAGGCAAAACATAGATGGATTATGGGCAGGTTGAAAGCAGAGGCATTAGGCAACATAGATTTAAAAGAGCTTTGTAAATATGTGCAAGGAGAAGTGAAATGAGTGACACTCACAAAGGATACAGAGGCAGAGCATTAGACACATTGCAACAATATAATATGCGGGTTTGGAGCGATAGCGTGGTGGAAACCACTCGCGGAGTGTTTGAAGGGATTATCCTTCCTCGCAGTATAAATGATGACGACAAGCACATAGTGATAAAGCTGATCACAGGCTATAATGTGGGCATAGATATAGACACTATCACGAAAATCACAGAAAGAGGCTACAAAGAAGCTCACTACAAGATACCTGAAAAAGAATTTCCATACACAGAAGGCTTCCCCAAGGTAAAGCTTTTCGGAACAGGTGGCACTATCGCCTCTCGGCTAGACTATCGAACAGGAGCAGTGATACCTGCTTTCTCACCTGGTGAACTGTATGGAGCAGTGCCGGAGCTTGCTTCAATATGCAATTTAGAGACAGAAAAACTTTTTGCTGTGTTTTCTGAAAATATGGGACCAGAGCAATATAAGATATTAGCCACCTCAATCGGCGAAGAAATAAAAAAAGGGGTCGATGGCATCATGATAGGTCACGGCACCGACACAATGCACTATACATCTGCCGCCCTTAGCTATATGCTGCAAGATTTGCCTGTCCCAGTGGTAATGGTCGGGTCACAACGTTCTTCTGATAGACCATCGTCAGATGCAGCCCTAAACCTGATGCACACCGCTTATACAGCAGGATATTCCGATATAGCAGAGGTGCTTGTCTGTATGTTTGGACCGACCAGTGACGAATTTGGTTTACTCCACCAAGGCACAAGAGTGCGAAAAATGCACTCTTCGTATCGTTCAACCTTCCGCACGATAGGCGACACTCCCATAGCAAGAGTAACCAGAAGCAGTGTGACACCTATCAAAACAAATTACAATAAACGCAGAAATGACAAAAATGTCACTGTGAAACCATATTTTGAAGAAAAAGTAAGCATGATTTACTATTACCCGAATATGCAGCCTGACATAGTTGACGCATTAGTTGACAACGGTTATAAGGGCATAGTGATAGTTGGCACAGGTTTAGGTCATGTCAATAAGCCGCTTTATCCAGCCCTAAAAAGAGCATGTGACAAAGGTGTGCAAGTGTTCATGACTGTGCAGACTCTGTGGGGTTTTGTGCACATGTTTGTCTATGATACAGGTCGTGACCTAATGAGCTTAGGCATTATACCCGGTGAAAATATGCTACCAGAAACAGCTTTTTGTAAGCTCGGATGGGCTCTGGGTCAAACCACCGACCACGAGGAAGTAAAGAAAATAATGCTCACTCCGATAGCCAATGACATCACACTCGGTGAACCGTATAATGGCTATATAGTGCTACAAGGTGGCATACCAGAGGTTGAGGATTTCCTAAAAAAATATCATAAATAGTGTTTTTTCATTAAAAATCATTTATTGGTCTAGAAATTATCACTTATCAGTCATAGAAAACAGTTGACAAAAACCCTGCATATTTTTTTTTGGGATAAAATATTAGGAGGTCATATAAATGGCAGAAAAAAGCAAGGGAAAGCTGAGTATACACACAGAAAATATCTTTCCTATTATCAAAAAATGGTTATATTCAGAGCATGATATCTTTATCCGAGAATTAGTCTCAAATGCCACTGACGCAAGTAATAAAAGAAAAGCAATAGACACAAATTTAAAAGATGAAGATCTCAGCATAGAAATCAAGATAAATAAAGCAGACAAAACTATCTCTATCATAGACAACGGTATCGGAATGACCGCCGAAGAGATAAAGAAATATATAAACCAGATAGCCTTTTCGGGGGCAGAAGAGTTTATAGAGAAATATAAAGACGCTCAAAATAATATCATCGGTCACTTTGGGCTTGGTTTTTACTCCTCGTTTATGGTGTCTGAAAAAGTAACTATCGACTCTCTGTCTTGCACAGAGGGAGCGACCCCTGCCTTCTGGGAATGTGACGGCTCGATAGAATTTAGCACAAAAAAAGGGAAAAGAAGTAGTATCGGCACAACCGTAACCCTTTATCTAAATATGGAATCAGAGACATATTTAGAAGAGAGTAAGATACGCGAACTACTCGAAAAATATTGCAATTTTATGCCTTTCCCTATAAAGATTGGCGAGGATATCATAAATCAAAAAGAGGCATTGTGGAACAAAAAACCTTCTGATGTCACAGAAGATGAGTATAAAGAGTTTTACAAGAATATCTTTCACGAATACACCGACCCGATATTTTGGATACATTTAAATGCCGACTATCCCTTTGCTTTAAAGGGAATCCTCTACTTCCCAAAAATGAGGCAGGATTTAGAGATTTTGAAGGGGAAAGTAAAATTATATTGTCATAATGTGTTCGTAGCTGACAATCTAAAAGAATTTATGCCAGAGTTTATGACTATGCTACGAGGTGGTATAGATGTGCCTGATATCCCGCTTAATGTATCCCGCTCGTTCCTCCAAAATGATAAACAAGTGCAGCAAATCAGAAAATATATCATCAAAAAAATAGCCGACCAGTTTATAGCCACCTTCAAAGAAGATAGGAAAAAGTATGAGAGCTACTGGGAAGAGGTGCAAAATGTGATAAAATATGGTATGCTGACCGAAGATGATTTTGCAGAAAATATGAGAGATTATATTATATTCAAAAATACGAATGGCGAGTATGTAACTATAAATGAGTATCTCGAAAGAAATAAAAAGGAAGAAAAACCTACTAAGATATATTATGGGGTGACCGAAAATACCCAAGTCTCCCTCTTGAATTTATTGAAAGAACAGAACATAGAAGTGATATTCTGCGATAGCCAAATCTTGGATGTTCATCTAATGCAGCACTTAGAGATGAAGTTGCAAGATATCAGGTTTGTCCGCGTTGACTCTGAAATAAATGAACTATTGGTCGATAAAGATAAAGCCGAGATTGTCGATGCTGACAATAAAACCTACAATCAAAACCTCGAAGAAACGATAAAAGACCTTATCGCAGACGAGAAAATCAAGATAGAAGTAAAAAGCCTGAAATCTGTCGAACTGCCTGGTATGGTGATATATGATGAGTTTATGCGACGTTTTCAAGAAATGAACACCTATATGACCGAAGGAAAAGAAAGTCTGCTTAGCCACCATACATTTGTATTAAACGCAGAGAACCCCACAGTAAAAAAGATATTTGACCTGTCGCGTTCTGATAAAAAAGACGATGCAAAAATGCTGATAGATTATATCCATGATTTAGCACTGTTAGAGCAGAAAAGATTTTCTGGAGATGAACTAAAAGCCTTTGTGGATAGGGCGAATAAAGTGCTGGCTATGATACAGTAGCGGAGAGCGTCTCGCTCTCCATTTAGATTGGATTACGACGTTTTGCAATTCCTCTCCAATCTTGAGAGGAGGCAGACTTGCCTGATGGGTAGCTAAAATCATTTTCTTAGTGGCAGTGCAATGGTAACTGTCGTAGGGAACAGTGCCTATCGAGCTTGGGAGCGAACATAGTTTCGATTTTTGTTACATTTTAGACTTCATAAAAACGAAGCAGAACTATGTTTACTTCGTTGGGTATCGTTCTCTACGAAATAAGATAGTGTATGCAGATAAATGAAAAGATAAAGAACAAACTCCCGATACTACCTGAGCAACCAGGCGTGTATTTAATGCGGGATAAATACACAGAAATAATCTATGTGGGCAAGGCTCTGAACCTCAAAAATAGGTTGAAAAGCTATTTTAGTGGGACTCATCTAGATAACAAGACTACACATCTGGTAAACAATATCGATGACTTTGAGTATATCATCACAAATTCTGAACAGGAAGCCTTCTTGCTCGAAGCAAACCTGATACACCAACACCAGCCAAAGTATAATATCTTGCTGAAAGATGACAAGCGATTCCCTTTTTTAAAAGTGCTGACCAAAGAGAACTTTCCTCGGCTCGAGATCACACGGGATATAGTAAAAGACGGAAATCAATATTATGGTCCATACACAGATGCCAAAGCATTAAGGTTTTTATTAAAGGATATAGAATGGATTTTCCCACACAAAACCTGTGCAAAAAATATCAAAGAAGATGACCCTAGCACTCGTTCTTGTTTGAATTATCAGTTAGGCAAATGCCCCGCACCTTGTATAGGTAAAATCACCAAAGCAGAGTATCAAGCATTGATAAAAAACATAGTGCAATATATCTTAGGCAAGAACGATGACTTGCTCCGTGATATGCGACGAGAAATGGCAGAATTATCTGAAAAAATGGAGTTCGAGAGGGCTGCAAAAATCAGGGATAGAATAGCTTATATCGATAGTGTGGCTCAAAGACAATCAGCGTATTTTAATGATCAAGAAGACAGAGATGTCATCACCTTTTATCGCGAAGAAAAGCATATCGCAGTGGTAAACATAAAGATACTGAATGGTAAAATCAATACCAAAGAGATTTTCAGTTTTAAAAATACAGTCGATGAGCCAACCGAATCTGTGCTGAGGGCTTTTTTACTCCAGTATTATTCCAAAAAAATGAATAACTTGCCTTTTCAGATACTGTTGCAGGCAGAACCAGAAGACTTTGAAGGTCTAAATATTCTTTTCAAGAAAAAGCTATTTATTCCTGCCCGGGGGGACAACCGCAAGCTGATAGATATAGGGCGAAAAAATGCTTTCGACTATATCGAACAGCTGAAGCTTGGCATGCTCCGTAAATCACAACGCACCATCATGCCCATACAAGAGCTCAAAGAATATCTGTTCCTAAAAAAACTGCCAAGAAAAATGGTCTGCATAGACATCAGCACTATACAGGGGTCAGAAACAGTCTCATCTTTGGTCTTTTTTGAAAATGGGAAACCCCTAAAAAAGCATTATCGTCATTTTGTCATAAAGACTGTAGTCGGGCAAGATGATTTTGCGAGCATAGCAGAGACTCTGGACAGGTATCTGTGGCATTTTTCAGACGAAAATGAAAAAACAGACACCCCTTGGGAACTACCAGACCTAATAATCATTGACGGAGGAAAGGGGCAGCTGAGCTCTGCCTTCCAAATACTTAGGAAACATCAAGCAGAAAACCCAAAACTCGCTCCCCTAGAGATTGTGTCTTTAGCCAAAAGGATAGAGGAAGTGTTTTTGCCAGAGAAATCAGAGTCTGTGATGATCCCCAGAACGAGCACAGCACTAAAAGTCATTACCCACTTGCGTGATGAAGCTCATAGATTTGCTATCACTCATCATAGAAAAAGAAGAGACCAACGCACACTAAGCAGTCAATTAGATAGCGTGAAAGGTCTCGGTGAGCATAGAAAATTCTTATTGCTCAAGGAATTTGGTTCTGTGGAGAATATTAAAAATACCAGCACTGAAGACCTAGCCAAAGTAAAAGGGATAGGGCAGAAATTAGCAGAAGTTATATTAGAGACACTTCTATCTCTTTAGCCCAGGCTGTGGGTATCACATACCTTGTCTCACCTGATATCACTATCATCTGCCGCTTGGTCACCGAGTTTTTCATTACCCGTATCACACTATCCTTTGTCATCCCTAATTCTATGCTAATTTGGATGGGATTGGAGTTTATTATATAGTCTTGATCGGGTGTGGCAGCTATCAGAAATATCGCTGAAACTGACATATTTCGTTTCCTTTTTGTCCTAATATTTCTTTGGCTTTGTGTTTATAACAATATATAAGTAGCGACATGATAAAAGAGAAAGGCTACAGCATAAGCTAAAACCAACTGATAGACAGCTTGCAAACTAGCATAAAATAAGCCTGCTTCATTATAAACTGTGATAAAAACGACCACACATGGTGTGTATAGCAACACGAACAGTAAATAGGCTATTACCTGAGGGATACTACAGAAGTTACCCAAACCATTTCCCTCATTATTTTCTGTTCCTGTAGAAAGAAAAGCACCTACGATAGCCTCTTTGGCAAATAGGCCTGCTACCAAACCGACTGAGGCTTGCCAATTTTCTTTTTCGACACCGATTGGCTTAAAAATGGGCGTAATAACTTGCCCTGTGAGTGTCAGCAAGGTTTTGGTTTCCCCAGTTTCCTTGTCTGTTTTTATAGGAAAAGCATTTATGATTGAAAATAGAAAAATCACTACAAAGATAGTTTTACCCGCTCGCAAGATAAACATTTTGGTTCTGTTATATGCACTAATAAAAAGGCTTTTGATAGCAGGTATTCGATAAGCGGGTAGCTCCATCACAAACTCTGAGGGGTTACCCCTAAAAGAAAGTCTTTTAAATAACTGTGCTGTGACAAAAGCCATAACGATGCCAAAAACATATAGCGAAAATAAAACTAAACCAGAATATTTGGGGAAGAAGAAAAGGGTAAACATCACATATACAGGTATCTTTGCCCCACAAGAAACAAAAGGAACCAGTAGCACAGTGAGCAATCTATCTCGCTTATTGCACAACGTTCTGCACGCTAGCACAGCAGGAACAGTGCAGCCGAAACCAATTATCATGGGTATGATAGATTTTCCTGACATTCCAAATAAATTCATAAACCTATCCATAATAAACGAAACTCGAGCCATATAACCGCTTTCTTCTATCAGAGAGATGAATAAATATATTATCAGGATCGGGAATATCAAGCAAGCTAAGGTCAGCCCACCTCCGCAGATGCCTTCTGACCAGATAAGTATCACCCACTGAGGCATATTTACACTGATTAAGAAGGAGAATATTCCCTTTACAAAGACGACATCAAAAAACACTTCGATGTAATGTATCAATGGTTTACTCAGCCCCATCGATAGGGTGAACATACAAAACATAACCAAAAAGAACAAAGGTATGCCCACATAGGGCAACAGCATCATTTGGTCTATTTTATCAGATATATGCTCTCGGCTTTTGTCACTAAAATTCAAGGTTTTTTGACAAACATTTCTGATAAAGGCATAAATGCCCTCGGCTATCAGTGATTCTGGGAGTGTGTTTGTTTGGCGATAAATGCTATCCCGCCCTGTGGCAGCAAAATCTTTCTCTATGTCACTAGCTTTACTAAAAATAAGAGAATCATTTTCGAGCAATTGCAACGCATACCAGTCAGCCTTACAAGATGAAAGGTTAGCTTGATCTTTGACTAATGGGATGAGCGTTTGCAATTCTGCCTCTACAGCAGGGTGAAAAGGTATTTGAATATTTGAAATACTTGGTTTATTTACCACTTCAACCACGGATTTTCTTAGAAAATCTATGCCGTTTTTTTTTGCTGCTGATATAGAGACTACGGGACAACCGAGCAAGCGTGATAACTCTGGTAAGTCGATAAATAAGCCTGTTTTTTCTGCTATGTCTATCATATTTAAGCAGATTATCATAGGTTTACGGAACTGAAGTAGCTGCAAAGTGAGGAATAAATTCCGCTCAAGGTTCATGACATCGAGGATATTGATGATTAGGTCTAGAGAAGATTGGTAGATATAGTTCCTCGCTATCTCCTCATCCAGAGAATAGGTGGTCAATGAATATATGCCCGGCAAGTCAACCACTTCATAACGAACATCGTCTTGGTCAAAATACCCGGACTTTTTCTCTACAGTGACGCCAGACCAGTTTCCGATGGTCTGGTTTGCCCCTGTCACCGCACTAAACAAAGTTGATTTACCTGTATTGGGGTTACCCACCAGGGCAATAGTAATTATTTTATTTGTTATGATACTAACTCAACAATTTAATGACTGAAAAGCTAGCTGGCAGCTTACGCTATGCAGTCACATCTTTTCGAAAAATTTATGTTTATATTTATCCTTCTAAATATTTCCCACACAGTTCTTGTAATGTATTCAGTTTATAAGGTTTTAGCAATATGTCTATAAAGCCTAGAGCCTTAAATTTTGGAGCATCGGACTCTATAAATTCACCCGATGCGAGCGCACCATTTATACTACCGTCTATCTCTTTGAGGGCTGTGAACACTTCTATACCCGTCACACCTCGCAAGTTTAAGTCTAGGATGACTAACCCTATATCAGCATGGTTTACCTTCCACACTTCGACAGCTGCTTCCAATGTCTCAGCAGAAAATGCTTCGTATCCTAGCATATCAAACATTTCCACACCTACTTCACATATCATACTTTCATCATCGACTATAAGTACTTTATTTCTCATTTATTCCTCTCTTTGAATATATTTATTATTTAAAAATTTTATTACTTTACTTGCTTCGGCTTGATTTACCATTATTTGGACGCCTATCCCTTGGTTTTTGATAGAAAATTCCTGTTTACACTTTTTCTTTAAAAGCTCATTTAATTCCATAAAAAAAGCATAATCACGGCAAATCCTGTAGCCTAATAAATTTATAACACAGTATTCTGGATTCTGTTCCATATCTTTTTCAGGTATGCCTACCTGTGCTAAAAAAGCAGTTTCAAACCGTTTTTCTATATAAAACTTATAAAAACCTTCTGAGAGCTCCATGTCAAAGATTTCAGTGGTTATATACGGTAATTTATTGTCGGGAAAACTGACCTCGAAAACCAAAATATTTTCTTTATGGGTCATGGTGCAGACAGTGGAACATTCCACTATATCATTTTTGGGGGTTTGAGACTTCTCTTTGCTCATTTTCTTTATCATAGTCCCTTCTTTAAAATTTAACGAAGATTTAATCTCTACGGGGATATTATACTTGTGGGCAAACTCAGCGGCCCTGGAATGCAAGACCTTTGAGCCTGCATAAGTCATATACAGCATATCATCGTGGGAAATAGTTTGTAATTTTTGTGCATTTTTTACATATCTAGGGTCGGCAGTATATACCCCGTCCACATCGGTAAAAATCTCACACTTATCAGCTCCCAAAAAGCAAGCTAATGCCACAGCGGAAGTGTCTGAACCACCTCTGCCAAGGGTTGTGATTTCCTTTTCTAAACTCACCCCTTGAAAGCCTGCAACTATCACTATCTTTCCCTTTTTTAGCTCGACTGGGATACGGACCGGGTTGATAGCCAAAATCTTTGCATTTCCGTGAGAATTGTCAGTGATGATACCACTCTGCGACCCGGTGAAAGAGATAGAGCTTTTCTTTTGTTCTTGCAGTGATAGCGATAGAAGTGCCATAGTGATCCTCTCTCCTGCTGTCACTAGCATATCCATCTCTCGTTGGTTTGGATTTTGGGTGATTTGGTAGGCTAAATTTAACAGGTCGTTGGTGGTCTTACCCATAGCAGATACCACAGCCACTATTTTATCTTTTTTAGTTGAAGCAAGGTGCTTTGCTATTCTCTTTATTTTCTCAGTTGATTCGACTGATGTCCCCCCAAATTTCTTGACAACTATACCCATGGTTTACACTAAAATATTATCTATTAGTCTTGTATTTCCAAATTTCACTGCAAGCAGTATGCGAGTATTTTCTGTCAGGTGTTTTTCTTTTAGCAAAGTGTCTTTATCTGTGAAGGCGATATATTCGATGATGCCATTGCTTTTGGTGATGACATCGACCATCTGGGTTTTCACTCTACTGATGCTCTGAACCCCCTTACTGTAGCTATCTTTTGCCACCAAGAGTGATTTATAAAGACAAGTTGCATTTTTTCTTTCGGTTTTATTTAAATACATATTGCGGGAGCTCATAGCTAGTCCGTCTGCCTCCCGTATGATAGGGCATCTGACTACTTTTATGTTCAGATTTAGATCTGCGAGCATTTTTTCGATGATGATTATCTGTTGATAATCCTTTTCTCCTAAATAAAGCTTATCTGCTTGAGCTATGTTTAGCATCTTTAAGACGATAGTAGCCACCCCTTTAAAATGACCTTTTCGCACCTTACCGCAATACATATTACTGATCTTATTTACATTTACAAAACTTAAAAAGTTTTCGGGGTAAATATCCTCATTCTGTGGGGCAAAGACCACATCGACCTTTAAACCTTTTAAAATCTCTATATCTTTTTCAATATTTCGCGGGTATTTCGTGAAATCCTCATTTACCCCGAATTGAATAGGATTTACAAATATACTCACCACAGTCTGCTCGTTTTCCGCTACAGATTCCTTTATCAAGCTTAAATGCCCAGCGTGCAGAGCACCCATAGTGGGTATAAATCCCATCTGGTCATTACTTTTCAAAGACTTTTTATACTGCTGCATATCAGCTATTTGGGTTATGATTTTGGGCATTTTATTTCTTTTCTTTTTTAAACTTTTTATTCGATGGGTCTTTTATGAGTATCACTGCTGGTTTATGTTTTTTTATCTCTTCCTCGCTAAGCAATGCATAGCTAACTATGATGACAGGGTCGCCTATATGCACCAATCTAGCCGCTGCTCCATTTATGCTGATAACTCCACTACCTTTCTCACCTTCTATGACATAAGTCTCAAAACGGTTGCCATTGTGAACATCGAATATACTTACAACCTCAAAAGCTATCAACCCTGCTGCATCCATCAAATCTTTATCTATGGCTATGCTACCCTCGTAATTTAGGTCAGTTTCTGTGACTATAGCCCGATGTATCTTTGATTTTAACATACTTCTAAACATTATTTACCTCGTGTCTTTCAAACAGATACCATCTTTTTTTTTTGTGCTTTTTTGTAAAGTAAAATATTTTTATTCTCAGATAAAATAGTATTTCAGGCTTAAAAGCTATATTTTGGGCAATACAAATAGAGCCACTCTTGAACGGAATGGAGAACGTTTGATATTAGTTTCGGAAATGTGTAAAGGATTTTCTAAGAACTAAACAATTTCCTCGACTATATGACAGCAAAAAAATAACTTGTATCAGTAGATCATACCTCAATCCTTTGGGACGTCAAGGCAGATATACAACCTGATAGATTAGCTACTTGTGGGTGGAAAAATGGCAAGTTTCACTATTTCGCGTGGTCGGTTGTTCAAACATAGCAAACAGAATATATTAATCCCATCTGTGTCCTTATAGCTTTATCTACACAGGAGGTGATATTACTAATAACACTTCGGTAAGGGATGCAATGTTCAGGAAAAATAAAGAGTGTTTTGTTTTGTGTAAATTAGTAAGCATTGCACATTTTGTTTTTGCAGTAAAGAAATGATATTAAAAATGTCATTAAACTGATATTTTTATTGACAAAAAATAAACAATATAAAAAATTGTATGGTATAAATTTTGGAGAGATTATGCTAGAAATTATAAAAGAAAAGTGTACAGGTTGCACAAAGTGCGTAAAAGCTTGCTCGTATCAAGCAATAAATATCATAGACAAGATAGCTGTGATTGACCCTGATAAATGTGTGCTTTGCAATGCTTGTATTAATGCTTGCCTGTTTCAAGCCTTGATAATAAGAAGGTTAGAAGAAGCCACTGTAGATAAATCTGTTTATCAAAAAGTATGGGTTTTTGCAGAACAGCGTGACAATGTGCTATCATCTGTTGTTTATGAACTTTTGGGAAAAGGGCGTGAGCTGGCAGATAAGAGAAATACAAAGCTAGTAGCGGTATTGTTTGGCTCAGATGTCAATAATTTAGCGATGGAGCTTGTATATTGTGGCGCCGACGAAGTATTGGCTGTTGATCATCCTGCATTAAAAGACTTTACAGATATTCCCTATACGGAGGCTTTTGTAAAATTGATTGAAGAGTTTCAACCAGAGATTATCTTAGCAGGTGCAACGCATATCGGACGATCGTTCATACCCCGAGTGGCAGTGAAGGTTCACACTGGTTTGACTGCCGATTGCACAGGGCTCGATATCGACCCCGAGACCGGAAACCTTATGCAGACAAGACCTGCTTTTGGGGGGAATATCATGGCCACGATACTCACACCAAATCACAGACCACAAATGGCTACTGTTCGCCACAAGGTTATGATGCCATTACCTATAGACAACACTCGACAAGGTTTGATAACTGTTGTCGATATACCAATTCAAAAGACTTTCACGAATTTTAAATCAACAAGAAAAGATATTTCAAGCAAAATCAACCTGTCAGAAGCAAACATTGTAGTATCTGGCGGGCGTGGTTTAAAAGAAGCAAAAAACTTTGAGATGCTCCACACCCTTGCCAATCAATTAGATGGAGGAGTTGGTGCTTCTCGTGCTGCTGTTGACAATGAATGGATAACCTATCCACATCAAGTAGGACAGACGGGTAAGACTATAAAGCCGAAAATCTACATAGCGTGTGGCATATCAGGTGCTATACAACATTTAGCTGGCATGTCGTCAGCAGATTATATCATAGCTATAAACAAGGATAAAGACGCACCTATATTCCAGGTAGCAGATTTGGGAATAGTGGGTGACCTTTTTGAAATAGTGCCAAAACTTATAAAAAAGCAGGTGTAAAAAAACCAGGTTTACGGTGACACATCTCAGGGTCTACTTAAGGCTGCTTTCTTCCAAATCTGACCTGATTCATAGTCTAAAATTGCACCGGACCTGGCAAATACTAAAAAAAAAAATAAGGATTTTTTGTCAAGTGTTTTTTGAAAATGAATT
>WRIO01000007.1 GCA_009782695.1 Candidatus Cloacimonadota bacterium | reverse complement strand
ACCTCATTTGCAATAACTTTCTTTAAATATAACTTACGGACTACTATGCCTATCAAGGAACTTAATATGCAAATTGGTAACAGTAAGTTTGATATGCTACTTGACTTTTTTAATAAGACAATCTCGAAAAATACTATTGAAAAAAGGCTGATTGTTAATATATTACATATAGTTGTAAAAGTTTTTATTGAAGTTGTTATTTTTTTCATTTTTATTTCCCTTATTTATATGATATTTTTTATTATTCTTTTATAGAAAAGACTGTTACTAAATCTTTTCTACAATAAAATACTAAATTTAACTTAAAATGACTTATAAAAAATGTTACACACAGTGACTGTTCAACACTCGTCCAATATAAACTATTTTATTCTTATCATTGATAGAATAGAATACTTAATATTATTGGAGTAGTTGCGTAAACTTAATTTATAGTAATCTTATTTTTATTGTAAAAGCTCTTTGAAAAGTGCATTTGCCCCTGGAACCCTACTTTTATTTTGTTCCCTAAGGCTACCATAAACTCGTAAAGCGTCTCTATAAGCATTATCGCTAGTAAGCATTAAATAATCGGTCGCTATATGTTGAAATTGTTCGAGTAATAATGTAAGTTGCCTTACTTCCTCGAAGATTCTTATATGCTCTTCCATAGTTTTGATATCAAAATTTGGAGGTAAAAATGTTGGATTTCCCTTTGCGATATCCCAAGCTTTTGTTATAAAACCATATTTTCTAGACTTTACACCAAAAAGTCGCATTCTTTCTTTACCAGTCATTGCAGCATTTATATCTGCACTACCCATAAACTTATCAATCATGACTTCTAATTGTTCCATCATCTCTTCAAGTACAGACGAAGAAATACGAGGCTCTGGTGATATCAAACCATTTGGTGTAGGTGTTTCCAATCTTTGATTATCAGTTTTTTCTTTTTCTATGCTCTTTTTCATTTTTACAATCTCCTTTAGATGTTAATGATTTATATTAAGAAAATCTAACTAATGATATAAAAAAGTTGTATAAAGACAACTTTTCTTTAATATAAGTCAAATATTTTCTAAATCTAATCTACTTCAATGTATGACAACTCTTTAAATAGATATGTATACTCTATTTATTTTTAGTTTATTGCTATTTTAATTTGGTCATGGAAAGGATTAAGATAAATAAATCTCCTTTTTAGTATAGCTAATCTTATATTATCAAAGTCAACATCCGGAAGAATCGGATGTTGACTTATTAATAATTATTGTTTATTTACTTTTCTGAATTAAAAGTTTTATAAGTTCATCCCTTAAAGCTTTTGGTAAATCTGATTTTCGTAATATTTCTATTTTTTGTGTTAGTTCGGGGTTTGGATCGTCTTTTTCGTCTAATATTTTAAAGTTCAATCCTCCTATAGGTGATTCAAGAATAAATTCTTTATAATCTTCTCCATTCGGATTGTGTAAAACATCAGCTTCAACATTAATACGCAAAGTCATGTTATCTAAAAGAACCTCGCTATTGTTTTTATCTAGACTTTCCATATCTATATCTAAAACAAAACTTTCAGCAGATAAACAAAATGCTGTTAGCATTAATACAATTATTGTTGTTATTTTTTTCATTATTATCTCCTTATGATTTTACTCAACTTTATCTCCAAAGTTTTTTTTATGGGGTTGGCTCGCACCAACCCCATATTATATAAACCACAACGATATTTCTATCGTTGCGTATTTTTTTAACAATAGTCAAAAAAGTACACTCCGTAGCTTCGGTGATATGCTTATAGTCCCGTTCATCTTCGGTGCATCACCACTCGACCGGTGAGCTATTACGCACTCTTTAAATAATGGCTGCTTCTAAGCCAATATACCGGCTGTCTGTGCAATAGCACATCCTTATTCACTTAGCATATACTTGGGGACCTTAGCTGACGGTCTGGGTTCTTACCCTCTCGGACGTGAAGCTTATCCCACACGCCCTGTCTCCCATTCATCATTTTACGGCATTCGGAGTTTATTTGGGTTCAGTAACCCGGTAAGGCCCCTAGCCCATTCAGTGCTCTACCTCCGTAAAATTAAAATGAGGCACTACCTAAATAGTTTTCGGAGAGAACCAGCTATCTCCAGATTTGTTTGGCCTTTCACCCCTATCCACACCTCATCCGCCGACTTTGAAACGTCGGTCGGTGCGGTCCTCCATTTGGTGTTACCCAAACTTCAACCTGGACATGGATAGATCATCTGGTTTCGGGTCTAATTCATACGACTATACGCGCTATTAACACTCGCTTTCGCTTCGGCTACACAGCTCATGCTGCTTAACCTTGCAGTATAAATTAACTCGCCGGCTCATTATGCAAAAGGCACGCCATCGCACGACTTTTTTTCTGAAAAAAGTCGGATATGTCAAAAGCTTCGCTTTTAAATGTGGGTGATTTGGTTGATGTGTTTTATTTGCGAGAAGATATTATGATAGCATTTAAAAGCTTTAGTATTCTTTCTATCTTTTGTAGTAATTCATCCACTTGCTCTTTTGCTACTATTTCTGTAGCTACCAAAAGGCGAAGCCAATATTTTGACTCATTCGCTTCTTTTCGAGCTATGGACATTTTCGATACAAAATCAGCTTTGCTTTGTGGAAACTGCGCTTCTGTTATGTTTGCTCCTACCGAAGTAGCAGAACGCAGAAATTGACTCATAAGTTCAAACTCACAAGTAGTTTTTTTCATATCTCTAACAAACTTAACTGATAACACAGAATACTCAAAGCTCAATTCTAAAACTTCATTACTCATATCATACCTCTCTTTACACATCTTACATATTTCACACATTTTGACGAAGTCAAACACATTCGATATTTTTCTTCAGAAAAATATCGTGCTCTGACTGCTTGCAGACACACGGTTTCAGGTACTATTTCACTCCTCATTCGAGGTGCTTTTCACCTTTCCCTCACGGTACTTGTTCACTATCGGTCACAAAATGTATTTAGCCTTAGGAGATGGTCCTCCCAGATTCAAGCAGGATTTCTCGTGTCCCGCCCTACTCGGGGTTAGGCTAACCTTCTAAAAACATTTCGACTACGGGTCTATCACCCTCTACGGACTACCTTTCCAGATATGTTCGTCTATATTTTTAAAATCGTATATCGCCGCCCCACGACCCCGCCATTGCTGACGGTTTAGGCTATTCCCCGTTCGCTCACCACTACTGAGGGAATCATATTTTATTTTCTCTTCCTGCGACTACTAAGATGTTTCAGTTCATCGCGTTCGCTTCTCCTTGCGGAGATGACGAGACATAACTCTCGCCGGGTTGCCCCATTCGGAAATCTACGGATCAAAGCTCGCTTACAGCTCCCCGTAGCTTATCGCAGTTAACCACGTCCTTCTTCGCCATTTTGTGCCAAGGCATCCACCGTGTGCCATTTGTACTTTTTCTATTTAATATTTTTAAACTCTTTACTCTCAAGAAGATATCTCTACCTTCCCCTAGTAAAAAGTTTAACCTCTATACTCTGTTTCACTCTATATTCTGTTGTTTAGAACTGTTTCTATTTTTTAATAACTTTTTTGTAAAAGCTATTTCTTAAAGACATATTTATTTTGTGTTTGGGATAATTGCTATCTTACCCCTCTTCTTCTTCAAAATCTTTTAACAAGATTCTTGCCCAGTTCATTCTACCAGGCAGAAATCGTAGTAATCTAATGACGCTGCTTTCTGCTTCAAACCTGTAAAAAAGAGTATATCTCTTTACAGTGACAGCACGATACCCTTTCGATGCTAGGAAATCATTGTTTACTAGTGGCCAAGCTTCTGGTAGAAAAACTAATTGTTTTACTTTTTTATCGATGGAGAGCAGTAAATCTAATGCAACATAAGGCTCTTGTAAGTTATCTTTTATATAACTGTAACAAGAATCTATATCGGCGCGGGCTTGCTTTGAGGATTCGAGTATATTCACCACTTAATCCCATGCTTTTTCGTTAAATGGGCTTTTACTTCTTCCCAAGTGTAGTATTCGCCCTCATCAATCTGTTTATCGGCTTCGAGCAGGGCTTCGACTAATTTCTCCACTGTGTCTATTTCAGAACCGGGAGGCAAAGGAACTTCCTTTTTTACAACAGGTTCTGGTGTGATATTTACAGTATCAGTAGAGCTAATGTTTTCGACTACATCATTTCTTTCATCATTCATAATAAACTCCTTTATTTTTTGGAATTTTATATCTTTAAATTAAAATGGAAGTGACTCACGAGTTATCAGAAAAATGAAATCGTGTTTGATATTCGCAGTAGCGCTTTCATTTACCGCTCTGCTATTTTTTAATAAGTGTATATTCGGAGTAATTTTGATTGGCTATCATTATTACTCTGTAATCTATTTATAATTTATAATTTATAATTTATAATTTGATTAATTTTACACCTTTGAAAGGAGGTGATCCAGCCGCACTTTCCAGTACGGCTACCTTGTTACGACTTAGTCCCCCTTACTAAGCACACCTTCGAAAGCTGCCTCCGATTGCTCGGTTAGCTCACCTTCTTCGGGTGCACTCAACTCGGCTGACTTGACGGGCGGTGTGTACAAGACCCGGGAACGTATTCACCGCGTTATGCTGACACGCGATTACTAGCGATTCCGGCTTCATGAAGTCAAGTTGCAGACTTCAATCCGAACTGAGATCGGCTTTAGAGATTCGCACGGTGTCACCACCTAGCTACCCTTTGTACCGACCATTGTAGCACGTGTGTAGCCCCGGACATAAGGACCATGATGACTTGACATCATCC
Source organism: Candidatus Cloacimonadota bacterium (assembly GCA_009782695.1). Taxonomy (GTDB): domain Bacteria; phylum Cloacimonadota; class Cloacimonadia; order Cloacimonadales; family WRIO01; genus WRIO01. The sequence goes on along the minus strand of WRIO01000007.1, from coordinate 8,032 downwards.
CCACCTTCCTCCGACTTTTTGCGTCGGCAGTCCACTTAGAGTCCCCAACTAAATGATGGCAACTAAGTGCAGGGGTTGCGCTCGTTGCGGGACTTAACCCAACATCTCACGACACGAGCTGACGACAGCCATGCAGCACCTGTATATTAGCTCTGCAAGCAGCACTCCGATATCTCTATCAGATTCTAAAATATGTCAAGTCCGGGTAAGGTTCTTCGCGTTGCATCGAATTAAACCACATGCTCCACCGCTTGTGCGGGTCCCCGTCAATTCCTTTGAGTTTCATCCTTGCGGACGTACTCCCCAGGCGAAACACTTAACGCGTTAGCTACGACACCGATAGATCTTCTCTACCGACATCTAGTGTTCATCGTTTACTGTGTGGACTACCAGGGTCTCTAATCCTGTTTGATACCCACACCTTCGCAATTGAGCGTCAGTCATGGCCCAGAAGACTGCCTTCGCCATGAGTGTTCCTTCTGATATCTGCGCATTCCACCGCTACACCAGAAATTCCGTCTTCCCCTGCCTGACTCTAGAAAAGCAGTATCACACGCCTTACAATGGTTGAGCCATTGCCTTAAACGCATAACTTACTATTCCGCCTACTTGCCCTTTACGCCTAGTGATTCCGGACAACGCTTGCCTCCCCCGTATTACCGCGGCTGCTGGCACGGAGTTAGCCGAGGCTTATTCTCTAGCTAATATCTTATATCTCAAGCTATTCACCTAAAATACTTTTATCACTAAAAAAAGGATTTTACACACCGAAATGCTTCTTCATCCACGCGGCATTGCACTATCAGACTTTCGTCCATTGTAGACTATTCTCGACTGCTGCCTCCCGTAGGAGTCTGGGCCGTATCTCAATCCCAGTGAGGGCGGTCACCCGTTAAGGCCGCCTAACTATCATCGCCTTGGTGAGCCATTACCTCACCAACTAACTAATAGTGCGCAGGCTTATCTCTAAACGGCAGCTTGCTAGCAGAGGCCACCTTTACCCGTTTCCGGACACATGCGGTATTAGCCCAGGTTTCCCTGAGTTGTCCCCCGCTTAGAGGTAAATTACCCACGTGATACTCTCCCATTCGCCACTCTACTAAATCCCCCGAAGGAAACTCCTCGCGTACGACTTGCATGCCTAATCCATGCCGCCAGCGTTCGTCCTGAGCCAGGATCAAACTCTCCGTTATCACTTATTTAAACTTATTTATTATTTCTTTTAACTATTATTGTCTTCTCTCAAAAACAATAACTCCCAGTCGCCCTAACGACTGAGACTATGAGTCACTCCACTGTATAAACTGTTATGTAGAACTATATATTTTTCGAGGAATCGTCCGCTAAGGCAAACGAATCCCACATCACTATTTTTTTTGTTACTAAAAGGCAAACTTCGTAAACTGACCTTCGTAAATCTACCTTAAAAGTAGGTTACGCCAAAAAATCAAAAGGGGGGTTTTTCGTCAAGCACTTTTTTAATATTTTTTTTTGAGAGCTTATTTTTTATCTGTAACGCCTTATTTTACAATACTATAAAATTTTGTAAATTTCTGGCAAAGAGCCTATTTTTGCTATGTGTTCAAAATATTTTTTAACCCGAAAAACAGATAAGCCGAAAAAAAAGTGGTAAAAATGAGCTTTTTTGAAAATCGATATTGGACAAAAGATGAGTGTAACTATATATAATATATATTTGTTATGATTTTCGAATTTGCATAATAAACAATGTAAACAGGATTAAGTAGCGGAGAGCGTCCCGCTCTCCATTGTCCCAAAAGGGACTATATAAAAAAGTGCGCTCCGCACTGATATAAATATCAACCACCCCGTCCGCTAAAGCGTCCACCCCTCCAATTTGGAGGGGAATTGCACATCATCGATAGCCGACCTAAATGGAGGCTCTCCGCTACTAGTTTACGGATCATATTTTTGTTCGAAATCTAGGAATTCATACTCGTTTTGGATTATCAAAAGAGAAGGATCTTTTAATGCATTTTTAAACACACAACTATTGAATGTTGGAGACTGATGAGACTGACCGACAAAAAGCGATTCTGTATATAAGTCATTCGTCAAATACAATCTCTGAATTATGCGAGGCTCAATCTTTCTGTTTGATTTCAAAAAATCTGTGCTGGAAAGCCCACTATTCATCATATAATACGTAAACAGTTTTTCAAAGTTGGCTTGGATAAATGATTCGTTGCACGCTATATCAGGGTCACTATCGAAAGCAGCACTATTTAGGCAAGTGATCAGAGAAAGTAAAATAATTAGAAATATAGACTTCATACTAAACATTCCCCTCCTTTTGGCGTCATTTTTCCTCTAGCAACAGCTTTTTTTCTGAATTTACAGCGATTGCTTTGTCCCTAAAAGGGATAAAAATTTCATCGTCCCATACTTTTGTAAAACTCTTTTTAAGACCTTCCACATCGAAAGCTTTATCTACTCTATTAGTGGCTTCCAGGAGGAATATCCCAGCCATTTCTGGTTTGTTTAGATCATTGTAAAATGTAGATATAGTCATCAGATACTGCCAAAAACTCCTCTCAGTCAGCCAAACTTCAAATAGGATATCGATGGCAACTTGCAGTTTTCCTTGAGTATAGGCAATGTCTGCTTGTTCTAAAAGCTCTTCTTTATTATCGTTTTCAAAGACATATTTCACATACTCTTTTTCCAATGAAAATGCATTCGATACAAAGAAAACTGCTAATATAAGTAAAGTCCATTTTAATTTCCCCAACATATTTCTCTCCAAATTGTTTATTTTTACCGCTATGTAACACTTTTTGCAGTAGGTTTCGTTACTTATAGAGTGACAAAGATTAAAAAAGTCGTTTTTTTGTCAAGGATTATTTATCCGTGGATCAAATTATGTATCGTATCACCTTATGTCTCAATATATTAAATAAAAAATACTCTGCATATTACTTTTATAAAAATCAAGATCTTTCTGAGCATGTTTTGTAACTACATAAATCATTATATAGTTACACTAGAAACAAGCAAGGTTCATCGGAGCAGGTTCGACCTTGTCCGATGAACCTTGCTTGTTAGTGGTATAACTTGTATTGTTTACAACAAGTTACGGAAATGATAAAAGAGTATTATTTAATACTTTATTTTCCATCATTTTTATGGAGACTGGTTGTGATTTTTTACCATATTATACTTTTGGCAATAATAGCTCTGCCATCAGCAAGGTGATATTGAATAAAAATTTAGACTATAATACTGATACTACTTTCTCGCCATTTTATAATATAGAAGGGTCTTTAACCGAAGTAATCATCGGGGATTATGTCACTTCTATGAAAACTCGGATGTTTTACAACTGCAGTTCGATAACTAATGTTACCATTGGTAGTAATGATAATAATCCAGAACCTATCTTTTTTGAGTCGAACGTGTTTAGCGGGTGCTCTAGTTTTGAGTCAACCACGATAAACAAAAATTTTATATACAGTGGAATTAGTAGCCCGTTTAGTGGTAGAGATTTTTTGTCGAATGTAGTTATCAGTAACAATGTCACTGTTATCGGGGTAAATGCCTTCTATTTTTGCCAAAGTCTAAGCTATATGGAGTGTCTGAACCTGCGATATATACTGTCTCTATTTATGAGCTTTTACCCATCGCAAACCTTTCTGCGGCTATCTCAAACGGCTACAATGCGCTACTGGAATGGGACGAGGTGGAAAGTGAATATTTAGTGCAATATTTAGTTTATCGAGGGGAAGTATTGCTGTCCCCCAATCCGGAACCTTCATCACCGTATTTTCACTATGCTGACGTGCCTATCGGACAGCATACTTACACTGTGGTAGCAGAATATGCAAACGGTGTGTCACCGGCAGTTTCTGTCTCTTTAGAAATATATTTTCTGGTTGTCCCTTCAAATTTCTCCTTATCAGTCGAAAATGAGCATGATGTTTTACTGACTTGGGAAGCACCTATTGACATAAATCCCTTACATTTGATGGGATACACACTGTCGCGAGATGCTGTGGTCTTGATAGAAACACCTGCAAATGTCTTAACCTTCTCAGAAAATGAACTACCTTTTGGGCAGCACACATATTTTTTATTTGCAGTTTATGAAAATGGCGTGTCTGAGGCCGCTGAATTAGTAGCTGAACTTTATCAGCTCTTTCCTGCCCAGAACCTTGTAGCAGTAGAGGGAGATGCCTTTGTCCTTTTATCTTGGGAAGCAGGTGCAGAAAATATAAATCATCTCACAGGGTATATCATCTACCGAGACAATGAGCTCTTTACTGCATTATCACTACCTTTAGCTGAACTGTCTTTTACAGATAGCGCTGTCACAAATGATATTACCTATGAATATTATGTCACTGCTGTATACGGAAACGGAGAGTCACCTGCTTCGAATACTGTGTCTGCCACCCCTCACACCACAGATGAGGAGGACCTGGTCTCTATCACTAAAACAGAGCTATATGACAACTATCCAAACCCTTTTAATCCATCTACTAACATTAGGTTCGGACTTAAAAATGATAGCGTTGTGACCATCTTGATATATAATGTTCGTGGTCAAAAAGTGCGTGAACTGCTGTCGCAAAACTTAAAACAAGGGAAGCAAAGTGTGACCTGGGATGGCAAGGATGACTTTGGTCAAAATGTAAGCAGTGGGATTTATTTTTATGTGATGAAAAAGAGGGAGTATTCGGCTGTCAAAAAAATGATGTTGTTAAAATGATATAATAGTAGTTAAGAGGATTTTCAGAAAACAGTAAGCAATAATCAACCGAATATGATAAACTCCCTTTGTTAGGTATGCTATTTTAATAACTTTCCCTATATTAGACCAAGACTTAGAGGTTAAGGACAATAGAAGATGATTACAAAGAAATCACTCGAAGCTAAATTTTTCTTGACATAAAATCCTTTTTTTAAAGTTTGGTATCCTAAAAAATTCTGCAAGATATGGTAAAAAGGAGTTAAGATGATATTTGGTCCAAAAGAGATTCATAAATGTCCTGATTGTGGCATATATTATTTTCGAGAAACTTTAGTATCAGGAAATACAATAGGAGCTAGATATTATACAGATGGAATGCGGGTCGCCCCTATGCTACCTGATTTTCCACAGATTACAAAGTGTAAAAAATGTTCTACTATTTTTTGGTTGACCCAGCCATTTGAAAACAGTGAAGAGGATGATTTAAATGATGCCCTACAGGTTCAGTTTTTGAACCCTTATGAATATCAAGAAGCATTGAATTTTGTTGCATACCGTGATCAGACAGAAGAAAGATACTTACGCATGAAGCTGTGGTATTGTTTCAACGACCGAGTGCGTGATATGTCGACAGAGAATGATGAGGATCTACTTACCAAGAAAATATTTTCAAAGGATGTAGATCAGACACTCTACGAGAATAATTGTCGGAGACTGATAGAGCTGATGATGAGTACTACAGACCATAGATTGATAGCGATAGCAGAACTAAAAAGGAACCTACAAATGTATGATGAAAGTTCCAAAATACTGAACACTGTGACAGATCAAAAGTATATATACGCTGCCCAATGCATAAAAGGGTTGTGTGATATAGGATTCCGTTTTACGCAAATCATCGACACTCAAGATGATTAATAGCTGCTTTCATCTGTATCAACAAAATTGTTTTCGATTTTTTACTTTTGATTGTTCTTGCGCATAAAATCTTATGAAAACAGTTAGATAAAATCTTTTCTGAAAGATATCCCGATTTTGTATATAAAAAAGTGTGGAAATTATCAAGAAATTTTATTGTAATATAATGATTGTTATAGTGTTTCTTTTATAAATGACCGATGGAGGTTAAATGATCTGGAAAGTGCGGCTTTCCCTGTTAACTTTGCTATTATTGATGAGCATAACCTTATTTTCACAAACTGCTGTGATATTGGACTTACAGATAACAGGCAATGAAAGAGTGGATAGAAACTTGATTTTATCTACTTCTGGATTAAAGATAGGTGACATGTTTACCCCTGAGATAGTCGGGAGTGCTATAAAAAACTTATATCAATTATATGTTTTCGAAGATGTCAACATAGATGTAGAGGAAATAAACAGAGGGATTCGGATTCATATTATAGTCGAGGAACTCCCTGTGGTGCAAAGGTTTAGCTATGAAGGAAGTAAAGCAATCTCGAAGTCAAAGCTAGAAGAAGTGGGAATCTTGCGGATAGGGACGAATTGGTCTCCCATCGTGCAAAATGAGAATAGCCGTAGGATTTTAGCAGAATACAAAAGCAAGGGTTTTAACTTAGCCCAGCTCGATTACCAGATGACCCAAATGTCCGCTCTCACAGATAAAAAAGCAAGAAAACAAGCCAAAAAAGACGCAAAAGCAGGCATAGACACCCGCAACCAATTAGGAGAGCGGATAGATGTTCGGGTAAAAGTGACTGAGGGCAAAAAAGTAAAAGTTCGGCGTGTTTTAGTGGAAGGTAACGAGCATATTACCTCCAAAAAAATCATCAAAAAAATGAAAACCCGAAAAAGTGGCTTTTTCCGTTCGGGAAAATTTGAAGAAGAACGCTATACAGAAGATCAAAAAAGAATAATAGATTATTATCACAAATTAGGCTATATCGATGCCCGCATAGTAAGAGTGGAAGAAGAGATAGAGAACAAGAGATTTTTGATATTGACTTTACATATAGAGGAAGGCGAAAAATTTTATTTTGGCTCTGTGGACATCGTAGGTAATCACCATTTTGAAAAGCAAGAACTGTTAGACAAGTTTACCATGTCAGCGGGTGATGTGTTTAATATGGATAAATTTGACAAGCAGTTACGGTCCGTGGGAGCAATGTATTACGAAGAAGGGTATATCTACTTGCAATATGACCAAAAAATAAACCGCGATGGTAATCGAGTAAATATCTTACTGGATATCGAAGAAAACACTCGTGCAAGGATACATAAGATACACATAAGTGGGAACACAAAGACCAAAGAAAAGGTTATCAGACGGCAGCTGACCATAGCTCCAGGTGATTATTTCAAACAATCTCGGATCATCCGCAGTCAGCAAAATGTATATAACTTAGGCTTTTTTGAACCTGATATGGAGCTAGACTACGCTCCGATAAATAGAGAGGGGGATGTAGACTTATTCCTAAAAGTCACTGATAGATCTTCTGGTTCTGCCAATGTTGGTTTAGGATACAACAGCCGTGATAAACTACTAGGAACTATGAGTTTGGCTCTAAATAATGCCTTTGGAAATAGCTGGCAGACCAGCATAAATTGGGAAACATCAGGGAGTCACAACAATGTGGAGCTTGGCTTTGTAAACCCATATCTATATGACACAGATGTATTATTTGGGACTAGTTTATACAACACTCGCAGGAGATGGTCCAGTGCGAATTATAACGTGCAAACTATGGGCGCTGGGGTTCGTTTTGGCTATCCTATAAAGGCTATCGATTATTCACGAATCTCACTTGGATACTCGATAGGCGGTAGAGAATATAGTATCCGGAACAGAGATGTTTATTATTCGCATATTCTAGATAAGCTTGACGCAGCAGGTTGGCAAACAACCAGTTCTGTCAATATGACCTTGTCTCGTGACTCGCGTGACAATGTTTTTTTCCCAACCACAGGCTCGCGTATAGTTTTGCATAGCGAGTTAGCTGGTGGTCCTGTTGGGGGTGATTTTAATTACTTCAAGCAGGTATCTGAGGTATCGTGGTTTACACCATTATTTTTGTCGACCGCACTGCGTAGCAAGTGGCGCGTTGGTTATATCACTGGTTATGGTAGCCATTCTGAGGTGCCCCCTGATGAGAGGTTTTTGCTCGGTGGCACAGGGGCATCAGGCATACGAGGTTACGCAGACAGGTCAATAGGTCCCCTTGACGGTGGCACACGAGAGGTGCTATTTGCTACTGAGGTTGGCATCCCTGTAGCCTCAGACCAGATAATAGGTTTGTTGTTCTTGGATACTGGGAACTGTTATAACCGATTTAGCGACTTTAATTTTAAAGATTTTGAGAC
>WRIO01000006.1 GCA_009782695.1 Candidatus Cloacimonadota bacterium | reverse complement strand
GCTGGCTGTAACAGGTGAAATATCTGTCGGCTATACTGATGATTTTTTCTTTATATTTTTCAGCTGAGGGATCAGCTATGGCATACACGGTCATTCCCGCATTTTTCGCGGCTTGCACCCCCGGCAATGAGTCCTCAAACACGAGGCATTCGGCTGGCTCTACTTTTAGATTTTCTGCCACTTTCAAGTATATATCGGGCAATGGTTTACCTTTTATATCGCCACAACCTGTCACTATGGTGGCAAAGTGTCCCAGCAGACCAAACCTTGATAGGATTATTTCTGTCAAAGCACGGCTATTACTGGTGCCGACGGCTAGGACTTTGTCACTCTCTTTTAGCTTCTGCACAAAGTCACTCACAAAAGGTTTTAAACCTATGCTTTTTTCGTAATGTTGCAGCATATTTTGGTGCCATTCGGACAGTATCTCCTCCACAGTATCGGGGAGCTGAAATCTTTCTTTTAGATATAGGGCAGTGTCATTTAAGTTGTTTGAGGGTAAGCCTGCAAAGAGTTTTTCAGGCATTTCGATATTCCTTTTGTTTAAAAATTTCATATCTATTTCGCGCCAGATACCCATAGAATCTATCAAAGTGCCATCGAGGTCAAAGATAATATTTTTGTAGTCAGACCAATGCTTCATTTATTACCTAATCAGGGACACGCCGGTCATTTTTGCGGGTTTCTCTATATCCATCAGCTGCAGTATAGTTGGAGCTATATCGCAGAGCTTGCCATCTGACAGGGAGGCATTGTGGTTGGTGGTATGCAGTAAAATCAAAGGGACATCGTTCATACTATGAGCTGTCATTACATTACCATTTTCGTCAAGCATTTGCTCTGCGTTGCCATGGTCGGCTGTGATAACGATATTATATTGTTTTGACAGTGCCAAGGGGACTATCTCTTGCAAGCATTTATCGACAGTTTCCACCGCTTCCACAGCGGCTGAAAACTTCCCTGTGTGCCCCACCATATCGCAGTTCGCGAAGTTTATGATGATCAGGTCATAGTCTTTGGTATTTAGCGTGTCTATAGCGGCGTCCTTTACCAAAAAGGCACTCATACTCGGCTGTTGGTCATATGAAGGTATTTTGGGTGAGGGTATCAGTATCCTGTCTTCGCCCGCAAAAGGTTGCTCTACACCGCCATTAAAGAAAAAGGTCACATGTGCATATTTTTCGGTTTCGGCAAGTCGTAGCTGTGTCTTTTGGTGTGTTTCCATCACTTTTCCGAGTATATCATCGAGCTTTTCTAGCCGAAAGGCTACCTCCACCAGATCACCGAATTGAGCGTCATATTCCGTCATGGTCACATATTTTAGGTTTTTTATCTTTTTTACAGGAAATTCTGCAAAGTCGTTATAAATAAAGGCTTTGGTGATCTCACGTGGTCTATCACTGCGGAAATTGAAAAAAATCACAGCGTCGTTGTCTTCTATCAAGGCTATGGGTTTGCCGTTTTCTGTGATGATGGTAGGTAGTATAAATTCGTCTGTGACGTCGTTTGCATAGCTTTCGGACATGACTTTTACAGGGTCTGTGGCGGCATTTCCCTGCCCGAAAACGAGCATATTGTAAGCCTTTACCACTCTTTCCCAGCGATTGTCACGGTCCATAGCGTAATATCTACCGCAAACCGAAGCGACCTTGCCCACACCGAGTTTTTCGGACTTTGCCATATATTCCTTTATATATTCTATGCCGGAATTTGGCAAGGTGTCGCGACCGTCCATAAAGGCATGAAAATAAGCCTGTTGTAAATTCTCTTTCTTAAATAGCTGCAGTAAAGCATCGAGGTGGTTCAAGCTACTATGCACACCGCCTGGTGACAGCAAACCAAAAAAGTGTAGCTTTGAGTGGTTCTTTTTAGCGTGATTGATGGCGCTGAGCAGGGCGGGATTCGTAAAAAATTCACCAGTCTCTATTTTGTGATCTATCATGGTGTTTAGCTGATACACCACCCGTCCGCCACCGATATTTAGGTGACCGACCTCAGAATTTCCCATTACACCGTCTGGCAAGCCCACATCACGACCGCAAGCCTTTAGCCTACTATGTGGATATTTTGCGAATAATTCTTTGATAAAAGGTCTGTCGGCAGCTGCCACAGCATTGCCTTTGACCTGGTCATTTAGCCCATATCCGTCTAAAATAATCAACATTGCTTTGTTTTTCATATTTATAACCCCTTATTATATACAACTTTATATGCACAAATACACAGTTTAAAAACTGCTGTTATTAGTCAAGTGTTTTTTTTGTAAAGAAACGCAAATCGAAAAAATAAAATAAAAAAATACTCATCACATACCCCGTATCCAAATGCTTTAGGGGTTACATATATTAGAACCTAATGACTATGTAAAATAGTTTGCAATGTTGTTTTTTCCTTAGGGAAGGCAACCCTTTGCCTTCCGCTACATCCGTTCGAAGCACACTTTATCCGTAGAGAAAGACGCCCCCTCACTACATTCCAAATTTATAGAAAACAAATAAAAAATTACTGTTAATTTTATGTAAAAAAAATAATGCTTGACAAAAAACACTATCTTTGATTTTTTGGCAACAGTTCTTTGATGTATGAATATTAAAAGGACATTATCTATATAAAGACTGATTTAGTGGAGTGTGTGCGAAAGCCACTATCCGCTAAAAATAGGTTATTTTTGCTGGGCTTGTAGCTCAGTCGGTTAGAGCACTGCTCTGATAAGGCAGGGGTCGGTAGTTCGAGTCTACCCAGGCCCACCAGCACAAAATAGCTGTAAGATATAAAGACTGGGGGATTAGCTTAGTTGGGAGAGCGCTGCCCTTGCAAGGCAGAGGTCATCGGTTCGAATCCGATATCCTCCACCAGTTTTTATATAAGATATCTTTATCTCCGAATGGAGAATGGAGTGACGATTGGAAAAAGATTTTCGATTTAAGTTTATCGGAAGAAGTCCATTGGTAGCTAAAATAAGCTTACCAAAGGCGATAGAAGACAATTGTCCCCAAAAAGCCTCATCTCACTATCATACCCTCCACCATTTTTTACTAGTTTACAGCTATGGTTTTTGTGATATATGAGGAAAAACTATCTAAATAACTGCGAATAGGGTGACACAAAATATTAGCTCCGGCTTGTCTAAAAAGGCATAGCCAGGGCTATATATAGCTGTTTATAGAAACTTCAAAACTGTGGAGAACGAAGCGAAAACCACAAATATAAATGTAAAAAATAAACAATTATAGGAGTAATAAAATTATGAAAAAATATATTATGTTATTACTAGCGATGACATTTATTTTCACACTTGCCATCGCACAAGTCGGCATCACTGCTGGTGTGCATTATGTAGAACCAAATACAGACATGGATGATGACGAATCTATCAAAGTCAAAATAGAATACGATGGTGCTTTTATGGATGATGCACTCGAAATATGGGGCAATCTAATCTATAATAATCCATTGGATAGCGATGCAGACGGAGATATGGAAATAGAAGTCGAAGCTACTTACAACTTCAACGACAATATGGCTGCTATCCTCGACCTTTGTATCACGATGCCTATGGATAGTGACAAAGATGGAGAGACATGGCTCACACCTGGATTTAGATACAAATTCGAGCCAAGTTTCGATTTCTTTGTTAGATTGGACTTACCTCTCATATTAGCTGGAGATGAAGATACCGAAGCTATGGACTTTGTCGGATTAAACCTCACTATGAACTTAAACAGACTTCGTGACAAAAGAGGAATGGCTGACACTTGGGGATGTGAGCTGAAATTAGAAAACTGGCTAACAGAACCATCAGAAGACATCTTCTTAAATTACCTAAAGATCACTCCATACTTTGAACACGAATGGTTCTATGGTGAAATAGAGATTGCTATGCCTCTTTTTGAAGACGGTATGGACCTCGAAGGCATGACCATCACTCCTTTGATAGATTTCAACATACTTCCTGTAGATGGACTTGCAGTCGAATTTGCACTTCCTGTCAGTAACTTAGGCGCTGACAATGATGATGATGCTATCATCGGGTTCAGTTTAGGCGTAAAATATTCGTTCTAATATAGACAAATAACCGGGGGACTGCCCTACTCAGAGCAGCCCCCCTAAATATAAAACAGTTTTTCACAGTTATTGAGGTTTTTATAAACAGCTATAAAGTTTTTGTGGTTACCCACTCTTTTAAAATTAGAAATTAGAAATGTGGTGTGCTCCGCACGGATAAAAGCACTTCGTGCCGTTGAGGTATACACATCCCTCACATTCTGCAGAGCAGACACATCCTCCACATCGTCTTGGTGGTGTGCTCCGCACGGATAAAAGCACTTCGTGCCGTTGAGGTATACACATCCTTCACATTCTGCAGAGCAGACACATCCTCCACATCGTCTTGGTGGTGTTCTTCGGACGAATGAAAGCACTTCGTGCAAATTATAATTTATAATTTTATTAAATCCTACCTTATAGGAACATCTTTCTTTTTTTACTTGACAAAAAATGCAAGAAATAATAGTTTGCTACCTAAATGAATATTAGTAAAATATTGGTTTATGAACGGCAATAGATTGACTTTAAAAGATAGATATAGTGGCAGGTTCGAGCTGTTTGATTTGGTAGTGATAGCTGTGTTTTGTGCTATCGGACTGGCTATCAAACCTATACTAAACCCTGTATTTCACACGTTCACCACAGCGCTCCGCATACCCGGTGGTTCGCTATCGGGAGGGTTTCTGCTGATGTGGATGGTGCTAGCTCGAGTGATAGTAAATAAGCGGGGTGTGGCATTGCTTTTTGGTGTGGCACAAGGTTTGGTAGTGATGATGCTAGGATCTTTTGGCTCACATGGTGCCTTTACGCTCATTACTTACGGTTTACCGGGTTTAGTGGTGGAAGTTTTTGCACTATTTTTACGCGGTGAGACCTTGCTGGTATTTTGTGTATACACGATATTTGCAAATCTAACAGGTGTGATGATAGTGTCGCTTGTGGTTATGCAGCTACCACCATTGCTTTTAGTGATAGCATTGATTACGGCTACTATATCGGGGCTTTTTGGAGGATTTTTAGCTGAAATAATATTCGGAGAAATGAAAAAATTCAAAATTATATAGTTAGGCAGTTTTTATAAAAAAAGCTGTCTAAGGGGGGAAATAATGAATAGGATAGTATTGCTAGCAATATTATTATTGGGGATAAGTCTTTTTGCTATCGAAGTATGGGAAGATGACCAGCAGATAGGGACTTTCAACGAGAGAGACTATGATTTAGGCAAAGTGGTGACAACTCGTGACAAGCGAGGAGTGGTAAACACAGAAGTCTGGCAGGGAGTGTTCTTGTCCGATTTTATACACCACTATGGCATATATCGTTTTGATGCGTTGGAGTTCAAGGCAGCCGACCATTATATGGTCAGACTGACCAAAGAGCAGATCAAGGAATTTAATCCCTTGATAGCCACCGCCCGAAACGGTGCCAGATTAAAGAAAGACCAATATCGTTTAGTGGGCGAAGAGCTTCTAGATTTGTATTGGATTGCCGATATCGAGCAGATAGTTTACCACGAAAAAAACGAGATTTACCACCCGTTGCGCGTCTATTCGTATCACACGATACTTGACCATATCCGGATGCATTTTGATCCATTAAAAGGCTACAAATTTATGGACATACTAAATTCTATGGATAGGAAGGCAACCGGTCCAGTGCGGTTAGTTTCAGCTGACGGTGTAGAACATACTATGCCATTGTCATATTTCAAAAATGCTTTTCTGCTAGACGATGAGACCTCGTATTCGCTGTATGCCTCTGATATACCGTCGGCTATGTGGGTAAAGGAAATCATGATCATCTCACAGAATGACAAAACTATATTTTTCTATGAAAATATAGACAAACAAGGGAATGTAGTTTACAAAGATTTTATAGATTTTATCTCCGCAGAACACCACTTTATGACCTATCCAAATATGAAAAAGATCACAAATTGGGACGATGTGGACTGGTATGGCATATCATTTGTAGGAGCTGTCGACAAAGAATAATGAGAAAGATAGTCTGTATAGCTCTTTTTCTATGCTTTGTGCTGTCGTGTTCATCGCAACCGTTTCTGACAGTAAAGGGGGATATACCCCGCCAACATAATATATCCCCTCCCGGTAGCTTTATGTATCTAAAAGAGGTAACCACTACACAGATGCTGTTTGTGGCTAAAAATGGCGATGCAGTGGCTATAGTGGCAGATAGCCTGCACACTGCAAGTATATCTTTTGAGGAAGGGGTGTGGAATCTAAAAGTCAAGCAGCCGGGTGTGGCAGGCTTACACGACCTAGACTATATAGCTGTCGAGAGGGAAAGCCCCAGGTATCAGCTGGCTGTGTTTGAGGGGCTAAACCACCTTTTTTTTGTGAGACCTTATGCAGAGATTTTGAGGGGGTTTGAGCAGATTCCCTTAGGGACAAAAGCAGTGATAGGCTATACGCGATACAAAAAAAAGGAAAGTGGTTTTGTTCGGTTTTTTGATAGCATACCCGATTCTCTTTTGGTGGTGACCGATATAGGCGAGAAGGTCTATACCTATCAGGAGTTTGCCGAAAATCTGGTTTTTGACGGCTCTTATTTTAGCATGCGAGATATCCCAAAGTCTGAGGTGATGATAGTGTGGAAGGATTTCCCGCAGAAAAGCATTTATGATATTTACCCGGTGATAGCTGAAGTCTCTCCCAAGCGACCGCTTTTGCTGATATTTTTAGACGGCTTGGGCGCGAGTCTTTTGGCTGACTGTGAGGCAAGGGGATGGGATATCTATCTAAACAAAATAGGTCTCGAGCCGATGAGAACCGTGTATCCAGCTACTACATCGGCTGCGTATAGGGTGGTCGGTACTGGGAATATGGACGGCTTTCCCAGAGGACCTCTAAAAGTGTTTATGCAGCTCGACATCGAGAAAGCCTATATTTTGGAGACATCACACAGCTTTGTTAGCTCAAAATACCCTGTGATAAACCACACAGACCAAAATAGAAACGGCACGACTGACGACGAGATTTTTGCCAGTGCACTCGAATATTTAGACCAAGATTTTGATATGTTGCTTGTGCATTTTCATGGGATAGACCGAGGGGCTCATGCCAGAGGTCCGGATGGAATGTTTTTGCAAAGAGAACTAAACGCAGTTGGCGGTTATGTGGAAGAGCTCTTGAAGAAATGGCAGGGGGATTATATCATATTTTCTGACCACGGTATGCACTTCGTGGCAACTGGGGGGAATCACGGTCGACTGGACAATATGCCAATGAGCGTGGATAAAGAAAGATATGGGCGAGCCTGGATAGAAGACATGGTCGGAGTGATAAAGTATTCTATCAAAGAGGAGGCAGCAGAATAAAGTTACCTGCTATTGAATCAACAGAAGCTTATTTTAAAAGGATCTTCTGGATAGTCGTTATCTTTTTCGTGATAGTCTTGGCTTTTTTACTATGGTTGCTTCCACGTTCGGCGGTAGGTAGCCTCACAATCGATGACGACGAAGGAAGGTCGGAGACCTTAGAATATAAAACTATTTTGCAGAGACGGGGCATAAATTTCGCAGAATTGCGACAGATAGCTTCCGCAGACGATACCCCAAACGACCTCTACACCATAGAGGTCCTACTAAATTTTTACGAAAATTATGTGGGCGAAGATAAAGATAAATACTTGAAAGTGTATGAAATAGACCAAATAATACAGCTCTCAGGCATAAAAAGATTGGACTACAAAAGGCTCACTTTTATTGCGGCTGACGGAGCCAGAGTAGTGATAGAACCATACGAAAACAAAGATTCGTTGATTTTGCTCGCCTTTGAAAAAAATAAAAGCGAATATACCTGCCGATTAATCTTGCCAGAAGATAGCTTCTCACAACGTTGGCTAAAAAATGTTGCGAGGGTAAGCATAAAGTAAATTATATAGATTTTGGCATATCATTTGCAATACATATATATGTATAAACCCCTCGTATAGTATAAAAAGCTTGACAAAAAATGGGGGGAAAAAAACATGAGTTTTTAGTAAAGAGGAAAAGTGGCAGAAAAAAAGAATGCACTATTAGTTAGCTTAGGAAAGGGTTCAAACGCCGTAATAATGGTGGGTGTGATAGCAATATTATCTATATTGCTATTTAGCTTACCCGGTTGGCTGATAGATGTTTTGCTTGTGATGAATTTCATGATTTCTTTTATCATACTGCTTGCTCCGCTTTATCTTTTGCGACCCACTGAATTTTCTGTATATCCCGGCTTGCTACTGATAGTTACACTTTTCCGTCTTTCACTAAATGTGGCGACTACACGAGCTATTTTGCAGACAGGGAACCCAGGCACTATCATCGCTGTCTTCGGGAGAGCTATGGTCGGCGACCCACCCGTGGTTGGGGTGATCATCTTTATCATCATCTTTATCATAAACTTTATAGTCGTGATAAAGGGTTCTGGGCGTGTGGCTGAAGTAGCTGCCCGCTTTACATTAGACTCTATGCCCGGTCGTCAAATGGCTGTGGACGCTGATATGAACAACGGTATCATCACAGAAGCAGAAGCTCGCCAAAGGCGTGATGATATACGCCGTGAAGGTGATTTTTATGGAGCTATGGACGGTGCTAGTAAGTTCGTGTCAGGTGATGCCAAAGCAGGTATTTTTATACTATTTATTAGCTTTCTGGGTGGTATCGTGCTAGGAATGGTTCTACGAGGAGACACTTTTTTTGACGCACTCAGCACATACACTACTTTATCTATCGGTGACGGTTTAGTGTCGCAAATACCAGGTCTTTTAGTTTCGGTGTCCGCAGGTATTATAGTCACTCGGGCAGGCTCAAAGTCAAATCTCGGCGAAGAGGTTCTCACGCAGATGTTCAAAGAGCCAAAGGTTCTTTACGCTGTGGCTGTGATCATGGTAGTCTTTGCCTTTGCCCCTGGCATGCCGTGGTATTTATTTGCTCCCGCTGGTTTAGGTTTAGCCTATTTCGGGTGGAGTGTTTCGAGGGCAAAAGTGGTAGAAGTTGAGTCCGAAGAGGAGCAGAGACTGACTGCTAGGCGAGAAGATGAGCAACGACAAGCTGAGACAGAAGCGGCAAACTCGCCAGAAGAGAAGGCTCGCGAGCTGGAAAGCATTATGCGGATAGACCCGCTCGAATTAGAGATTGGTTACAGCCTTGTTTCGCTGGTCAATGAGACCCAAAAAGGTGACCTTCTCGACAGGATAACCAGCCTACGAAAGCAGCTTGCATTAGAGATAGGCGTTGTGGTGCCTGCTATACGCGTGCGTGATAATATCGCCTTGATACCAAACCAATACATCGTGAAAATTCGAGGCGAAGTGGTGGCAACTTACGAGTGCTTGGTAAATCATTATTTAGCCCTTGACCCCGGCACTGTGGATAAACCCATCAAAGGTATCGAGACCAAAGAACCTGCTTTTGGACTAAATGCTGTGTGGATTACAGAGGACAAAAAGAGTATCGCCGAAATGCACGGATACAGCGTGATAGAGCCTTCGGCTATGATAGCTACACACCTTTCGGAGATCATAAAAAGCCACGCTGATATGCTGATAACCCGCCAAGAAGTGCAAAAACTTCTCGATAATGTGAAAAAGGAAAATGACGCGGTGGTGACCGAACTCGTGCCGAACCTTTTATCTGTGGGCAATATCGAAAAAGTTCTTAAAAATCTACTGCGAGAAGGTATCCCTATACGCGATACTATTACTATATTGGAGACCCTTGCGGACTATGCCCCTGCAACCCGTGATATCGAAGTCCTGACCGAATATGTTCGGTTCAATCTGTCCCGCACTATAGCCAAAAAGTTTGTCTCTGCCGATGGCACAGTCTACGGTATCACCTTAGAAGCCTCATTAGAACAACTGATTATAGACACCGTAAACCAGTTAAAACAAAAGAATTATGCAGCTTCATTGCCTCCGGAAATAGTTAGCGTGTTATACAGCGACCTCAAAGAAGCCAGCACTGAAATGCTAAAAGAAGGGCTGACACCAGTGATCATCGTCACACCGAATATCCGTGCCTACCTCCGCCGCTTGATAGAGCCGACATTGCCTTCGTTGCCTGTGATAGCTTATAACGAGATACCCACGCATATACCATTAGAATCAAAAATCAGCGTATCGTATAAATAAAATAGAAATTTCTAATTTCTAATTTACATAAAGCCCCAATCTATCCGCGCCTCACCATTTTCGGCTAAAAAGTCATTTGCCTTTGAGAAGTGCCGACAGCCAAAGAATTTGCCTCCTGCCAAGGGACTAGGATGTGCTGCTGTTAGCACGAGGTGTTTTGGGTTATTTAGTGCTACTGCCTTTGCTTTGGCGGGGTTTCCCCATAAAAGGAAAACTACAGGTGCGTCCTTCTGATTTAGGATATGGAGCACATTGTCGGTGAATATTTCCCAACCTTTATTAGCATGTGAATGGCTACGACCTTGCTGGACTGTCAGAACGGTATTTAGGAGCAGAACTCCTTGCAAAGCCCATTCTATCAGACATCCGTGTGGGGGAATAGCCGCGCCTATATCGTTGTGTAGCTCCTTGAAAATATTCGCCAGGGATGGGGGGATCTTGATATTTTTGGGAACAGAAAAAGATAGTCCTTGTGCTTCCGAAGGGTTTATATATGGGTCTTGCCCGAGTATGACTATCTTGGTGGCATTGTAAGGGGTCAGCTTAAAAGCATTGAAAATATCGTGTTTATCGGGGTAAATAGTCTTTGTCTGATACTCTGCTATCAAGAACTGCCGTAGCTTGATATAATACTCTTTTTGGAACTCTGGTGCAAGCAGAGCATCCCAATCGTTGTTTAGGTTGACCATATTATTATACTGTTTCCTAATTTCGTAGGGAAGGCAGCCCTCTGCCTTCCGTTCACATCTGTGCGTAGCACCCCGAAAATTCCCCTCGAATTTGGAGGGGTGGCAACTTGTTGACGGGGTGGTTAAACAACTTTCATCCGTGCGTGGCACTCCGAAAATTCCCCTCCAATTTGGAGGGGTGGCAACTTGTTGACGGGGTGGTTAAACAACTTTCATCCGTGCGTAGCACTCCGAAAATTCCCCTCCAATGTGGAGGGGTGGCAACTTGTTGACGGGGTGGTTAAACAACTTTCATCTGTGCGTAGCACTCCAAAAGAAAACGGACGCCGTATATGTCGGCGTCCGTTTATATTTTTTGGATCTACCAAGACGCTCTGGTGACGCCTGGTATCTCTCCGTTCGAAGCTAGTTTGCGGAAACAAAGGCGACAGATACCGAAGTCACGGAAGTAGCCTCTTGCTCTACCGCAGACCTGACATCTATTATACTGACGCACTTTAAATTTTTGCTTTCTACTAGCTTTTATTACTAAAGATTTTTTTGCCAAGTTTTTCTCCTTTGTTTTTAGTTGTTTTTCTTCACAAACGGCATACCGAGCTGACGAAGGAGCTCACGCCCTTCTTCGTCTGTTTGAGCGGTGGTAACCAGTGTGATGTTCATGCCTCTCACGGCGTCTATTTTATCGTAATCTATTTCTAGGAATACCGTCTGTTCTTTGATACCAAACGAGTAGTTTCCTCTGCCGTCAAACGAGTTTAGTGGCACGCCTTTGAAGTCTCTGATACGTGGTATCACTATGCTGATGAGCCTGTCGAGGAACTCATACATGATCTCATCGCGCAGCGTAACCATGCAGCCGATAGGCGAGCCTTGACGCAGCTTGAAGTTTGATATAGATTTGGTTGCTTTGGTTATCTGTGGTTTGCGACCGGTGATCTGGGTCAGGTCTTTTACAGCGTTGTCGAGTAAGGCTTTATTTTGCGTAGCTGCACCCACACCCATACTGACCACTATTTTTTGCAGTTTAGGCACTTGATTTACGTTCTTGTAGGCGAATGTTTTTTGCAGGTTTGCGGTCATTTCTTTGCGGTATTTTTCTTTTAGTCTATTCATGTTATCTCCTGTTATGACAGCTCTTCGCCTGTTTTTTTACAGACGCGAACTCTTTTATTTCCGACCACTTTCATCACTGCTTTGGTCACTTTACTGTCGCCACTAATTTTAGCATTAAAGAGCATCACATTGGACACATGGATAGGTGCTTCTTTTTCTATGATGCCACCTTGCTGGTTCTGACGGTTTGGTTTTGTGTGTCTTTTTATAAAGTTTACCCTTTCTACTATTATCTTGTCTATTTCAGGGAAACATTTTAGGACGCGACCGTGCACACCTTTGTATTTTCCTGTGATGACTACCACATCGTCACCTTTTTTGATTCTCATCTTTCCACGAGTCACTTGGTGAATTTTTTTGCCGATTCTGTATCTTAAATTTTCACTCATTTTTACTCCTATAGCACTTCGGGGGCTAGTGATAATATTTTTGTGTAGCCGTGTTCGCGAAGTTCACGGGCTACGGGACCGAAGATGCGTGTTCCTTTTGGTTCGTAGCGGTCGTCTATGACCACAGCTGCATTGTCTTGGAAGCGGATATATGAACCGTCAGGACGGCGAATCTCTTTACTGGTGCGGACTATCACCGCTCTTTCCACAGTTCCTTTCTTTACTTTGCCACCGGGAGAAGCTGCTTTTATAGCCACCACTATGATGTCGCCTACACTTGCGTATTTTCTTTTTGAGCCACCGAGGACTTTTATACACATAGCTCTGCGGGCACCAGAATTGTCGGCGATATTTAGGACAGTTTGAACTTGTATCATAGCAATTCTCCTTTATTTACTTCTTTCGATGACACGGGTCAGAACCCATCTTTTACGGGCGGAAAGCGGACGCGATTCTGTGATCTCGACCACATCACCCACTTTACAATCGTTCGTAGCATCATGAGCCATAAACTTTTTGTGTTTCCGAACCACTTTCTTGTATAAAGGGTGCATAAACTGTCTACCGACACGGACCACGATAGTCTTGTCCATTTTGTCGCTAACCACAGTTCCGACCTTTTTGACTTTTCTTTCTATAGCCATGATTTTACCCCTTTTTCTCTGCTAGTAAAGTGTAAATCCTAGCCATATCTTTTTTCGTATTTTTTATCATATTTGTGTTTTCCAAGTTGCCTTTTACTTTTTGAAAACGAAGGTTAAAAAAGGCTTCTTTCTTGTCTTCGAGCAGTTTTTCCAGCTCTGGAACGGTAAGGTCTCTCAGTTCTGTAATTTTCATAATTCTTTACCTTCTCTCGCTATGATTTTGGAAGTGATGGGGAGCTTGTTACCTGCTAAACGCAATGCTTCCTTCACTATTTCTAGTGCCACACCTTCCACTTCAAACATTATGCGGCCAGGACGAACTACTGCCACCCAGTATTCTGGGGCACCTTTTCCCTTTCCCATTCT
>WRIO01000005.1 GCA_009782695.1 Candidatus Cloacimonadota bacterium | reverse complement strand
CACCCCGTCATCCAACTTCGTTGGAAATTACAACTGACAAAATACCAATGACTTGTAGTTTGTCCTTTGTAACTTGTCATTATTTACTGCCACCCCTCTCCACAGGAGGGGGGAAAAGCAATGACTTACTGGATTATATACGCAATAAGTAGTTTTAGGGTTGCCGATAAACCTTCCAGGTGGGTGCGTTCATAACCGTGCGAGGCAAAGACGCCTGGTCCTAGCAAACCGTGCCGAATATCGTGACCTGCACTGAGAGCAGCCTCGACATCACTGCCATAAAATGGGTAAATATCCACAGCATAAGGAACAGCGAGTTTTTTGGCGAGTTCGGTTAGGTTTGTCACAATATCATAATCATAAGGACCACCAGAGTCCTTTGCACAGATAGACACCTTTTTTTCATTCGCTGTCAAATCAGAGCCTACACAACCCATATCCACGGAAATCATTTCTGTGGTATCGGAAGGGATGCCAGACGCCCCTCCATGCCCCACTTCTTCATAAGTGGTAAAGAGCAAATACACTTTGCGGTTTAATCTTACCTTCTTATTCTGGACATAATCGGCTATGGTCATCAAGATACCTGCACTTGCCTTATCGTCTAAATGCCTGCTTTTTAGGTAACCAGACTCTGCCACTTTGATACGCGGGTCGATAGAGATAAAGTCCCCCACCGCTATGCCTAAATCCTCGACATCCTTTGCATTCTCCACATTTTCGTCCAGCACCACTTCGATAGTCTCATCGTCTCTCTTTACCCCACCAATATCTCGATAAACATGGGTGGCAGGGGTGGTCAGGTAAAAAGTCCCTTCATAAACCTTCCCCGAACGCGTGTGAACCTTGCAAGTCTCGTTTTCGATATTATTTGCGGGATAGCCGCCGATATTGGTGTAACGGATATTCCCGTTTGATTTGATAGCCCGCACCATAGCACCGAGTGTGTCGATATGGGCTGCGAGCACGAGTGGATTACCCTCGCCTCCTATATCGACCACCACTGAACCTTTGTTTGATTGATAGGGCTGGTAGCCTTTTTCCGTAAAAAAAGACATCAGATAGCGGCAAATATCCTTTGTAAAGCCACTCGGGCTGGGGATATTGCATAAACTGATGATATTTTTGATACATTCTTTTCTATCTTCATCTGATAAAAGCATATATTTTTCTCCTTTTCAGTATAATTCCCATCCAATTTGGAGGGGTGTCTACTTGTTGACGGGGTGGATAAACAATCCACATCGTCCGCAGGACACTACATTTCTAATTTCTAATTTATCTTAACCACCCCGCCCGTGGCGCGTCCACCCCTCCAAATTGGAGGGGAATTTATTCGGAATCCCTTCGTGAATGAAATCGGAAGGCTTAGGTAATCCTTCCCTACGATATGGAGAGCTGGAGGCTGTCCACTACGATTACAATTTTTTGTCCTGCAACACATAATGTTTATTCATTTGGCTTGCTATTTCTAGGTCGTGGGTGGCGAGTATCAGGGTTTGCTGGTGTGATGAGTTTAGCCCCAGCAGGATGTTGATAATCTCGTCCGAACAGGCTTTGTCGAGGTTTCCCGTAGGCTCGTCTGCTATGATGATAGCGGGCTTATTTATCAAAGCCCGGGCGATAGCCACACGCTGCTGCTCACCGCCGGACAACTGATTTGGGTAGTGGTGCAAGCGGTCTGACAGCCCCATATTGCATAATAATTCTTTTGCTGAGGCTATCGCCTTTGACCATGATAAGCCCGCTATGGCAGCTGGTAGGGCGACATTTTCGACGGCTGTGAAATCTGCCATCAGGTAATGAAACTGAAACACAAAGCCGATATGCTTATTACGAAAGGATTCGACTGCCTTCATACTCGCAGAGATAGGTTTATCCTCAAATTCCAGCTCGCCTGTGTCTGGGTTGTCCAGAAGCCCCATCAGATGTAGCAGTGTGCTTTTGCCACTGCCTGACTTACCCGTGATAGCTACCATATCACCTTTTTCGATGTCTAAACAAAGGTTTTCTAGCACTTTTATGCTTTTCTCACCTGTTTGATAAGACTTTGATATATTCTTTATTTTATACATATTTTGCCTTTTGTATTATTAACCGCTCCACCCCTGCCCCGTCAGGCAAGCCTGCCACCCCTTCCCGGAGGGACGGGGAAAACAAGGTGTGCTTAGCACGAATGTTTATTATTTCACATCATACACATTCTGCGGAGCAGACATATCATCCACATCTATCATAACCACCCCGTCAGGCAAGCCTGACACCCCTCTCCGCAGGAGCTGGGAAAATATCCGTCCGCAGGACACCAAGCTATTTATAATTTATAATTTATAATTTGTTTTTAACTCCCCTGCCTCAGTATATCTATTTCTTTCATTTTACTTATCTGTCGCAGGGGGATAAAGTTCGAGATATTTATGATGACAAAGGCGATAGCGAATATCAGGCACATCTTCCAGAAGTCTATATAAATATGTATTTTATCGAGGAGATAGACCTCCCCCCGCAGACTGATCATAGTCTGATAACTGATGAGGTAGCCCATAGCTATACCCGCAAATATACCCGCAATGATGCAGACAGACGACATTAAGCTGTTTTGGGTCATAAAGATCAAAGCTATCTTTTTACCGCTCAAGCCTATGGTTTTTAATATGCCTATCTCCTTTCGTTTTTCGATGATAGCAGCCAAAGAAGTCGTAATGACATTAAAACTGGCGACCACTATCAAAAAGGCTATGATAAAGGTCAGCACCCACTTTTCGAGCGCTAGAAGTGAGAACAGATTGCCATTAAAATACACCCACGAGAGCACCTGGAATTGACCATTTAATTCTTTATCCCAGCTTAGAGACAGATATTCTGCTTGATTTATATAGTTGGGTTGTAGCTTGACCTCTATCAGATTGGCAGCATAGATATTATTGGTAAAAAATAGGGCAGTATCGGTGTTCATAAACACATAGCGACTGTCATAATCGAACATCCCGCTGTAAAAAAAGCCGACAATAGTCATTTTTCTGGTCTTGTAACGGATACCTGTGGCACCGACAGAAGCCGAACTCACGCTCATAATCTGCACTTCATCGCCGATAGACACGCCGAGCTGTTGGGCGAGATATTTACCTATCACTATGTCGTTTTCTTGTTGCAATTCGTGGCTACCTTCAAAAATCGCCTCTTTATAGATAGAAACGCCTGTGTCATTTTGCCAGTCAATACTTTTGAAAAAGCAACCCCTTGTCCTCTCCCCCACACTCGCCACTGCTTGCCCAGAAACTACGCTTTGATATGCGTTTACCTCTTTTTTGCTTGATAAAAAATCACCGATTTCAGCTATATCTTCTTCTGAAAAATCACTGCTACCTGGTTTGAAAAAATATATATGCGAGTTCACGCCTAAAATCGCCTTTTTCAGGGTGTGTTCGTAACCTTCAAAGATGATAAATGTCGTCACAAGTGCGCCCACGGAGATGATGATACCGAGATACATAAACACAGAGTCGAATTTTAACCATTCATGACGCTGTGAACAAAAGAATTTTTTGATGTATAAAAGTAGAATAGACATAGGGTTAGGTTATGATTTTTTAAAGGATCTATTCGTCTAACAAATCATATAAAAAAATTCAGGAGAGAAGTCTGCTCCATTTGCCCAACAAACCACACCATGATCGAGGCTCATTGTGTTAAATATAGCAGGGTCTAGCAGATCTTTGTGTGCTGGCATCCGACTATTTTGCAGAGTTTTTTTTAGGGATACTTCGCCAGTTCTACCGTCAACGAACTCGAGGTAAAGACAAAAATCGTCACGCAGTTCAGCCTTCTCCACCTCCATCACAAAATACCCTTTTTCAAGTGGTTCTATCCTTTTGAACCTTCCCCCATTTTGTAAAATCTTCCAGTTTTGACGCAGCTCCACCTGATAAATCTCAGCCCATTCCAATGCTATGTCCATAGCCAAAGGTTCCACATCGCCTTCTATGACGGTTAGGCTTTCTATGTCGATAGATGCTTTTTGGTCATCATAAGTTAAATGAAAATGAGGAGGTTCTGTATCATTTGGCTGCATACTGACAGCCATGCCAAAGAACCTGCTTAGCTCGGGCATATTTCACTCCTTCGGTCTTTTTGGTATATGATTTCCCATAAACTTTTGAAACCAAACATTATTATTTAGGTATTTTGTCAAGAGATTTCATACAAATACCATGATCAAAAAGTTTTGTAACCGAGAGCGTCAGCTCTCGATTTCAAATTAAAATCCGATGAAACGATGTTCGCTGCGCTAGGCATCGTTCCCTACGAAATAAAGTTTGTGTCCTTTTTTGTTGTAACAACATTATACTATTATTGTTATGAAATATAAATAAATTAATATCAGATAAGTGTGAAACAAAATGGGCAAATTCCAGCAAAATTGTTTCACACTATTAGGAGTGGGATATAAAACACGATGGAACCGTTAAAGATAAATGAACTAGTCTGGCAGCGAAATGAACTTGAAACAAAGCTGTCATCGCTATTGTATGGCTCGATAGAGAAACGAACCAAAGACAATAGGGTTTATGCATACCTGCACCGCAGAGAAGATGGGATATCGGTTACCAAATATCTGGGAGAATATACGGATAAAATAGAAGAAACTGTTGTTCGGGATACTATAAAAGCCAAAGATATTAAAAAGAAACTGAAAGATATAAAAAAGAACCTTGCTCTGCTTAACTATGTTGATGAGGATTTAAGTGAAAAAATAGCGAATAACATAGACTTTGTTCGCCGGCACCTAGCCGATACTATCTACAGACAGGCTGTTTTAGAGGGTATAGCTACGACATTGAGCGATACCGAGACTATCCTTGAGGGTGGCAAGATTAACAATATGACCCCAACCGATGTGCAAAAAATAGTAAATCTCAAACATGCCTGGGAGTTTCTATTAAATAAATATGTCATCACCACAAGACTTGATTTTAATGTAATTTGCGAGATTAATCGACTAGTGGAAGAAGGTTTTTATTATAACGCAGGCAAGGTCAGGGTTGTACCCGTAAATATATCCGGTACTAGCTATAAACCTGACCTACCCATTGAAAGCGTGGTAAGAGAAGAGATACTCGAGATACTTGACGATAAATCTATCGAAACTATCGAAGACAAAGCTATCCGGCTATTGCTTTATCTCACAAAGAGACAAATATTTATAGATGGCAACAAGAGGAGTGCACTAATCGCAGCAAATCATCTTTTCATATCAAATGGCCTTGGGGTTATTGCGATTCCAAGTGATAGAACAGATGAATACAAGAGATTGCTCATCAGTTTTTACGAGGATAAAGTTGAGGCAAGTATAGTAAAATTTATAAAAGACTATTGCTTGATAAAACTTTGATAGATACACAGTAGCGGAGAGCGTCCCGCTCTCCATTGTAGTGAAGAGCGTCCCATTCTCCATTGTAGCGGAGAGAGTCCCATTCTCCATTGTAGCGGAGAGAGTCCCGCTCTCCATTTGATATGGAAAAAAACAGAATCCCTTAGCGAATGTAAACATGGAGAGCCGGAGGCTCTCCGCTACTATACCGTTCCCTACAAAAAAAACACTTGACACCTATCCCCCACTCCAAAAAATCAGTTTTATGTATAAATATATAATTTTAGCCGTGTTATGTTTATTGACTGCGTGTTCTTATTCAGTGTTTTTAAACACTTATCCGCATTTAAAAAATGTGCAGATAAGCCCTTTTGAAAATGAGACTTCGGAATATACGATAGCGCAGGATTTCCAGGAGCATTTGGTGAATAAATTCCAAAATGATGGGCGTCTGCGTATCAGCACTATCGACCCTGACTCACGGATAGAAGGCAGCGTGCTTGACTATAAAAACGAAGTTTATGGGTATAATTACGAGAATAATGTCACAGAATATCGCGTTACGATACTGTTTTCTGTCATTATGACCGATTTGCGAGAAGAAAAAACTATGTATGAGAATAAATCTATGATGATATCTGAGGTTTATATGCCAAATAGTGACAATCCCGAGCATTTAAAGACAGAAAATGAAGCAATAGAAAAGGTGTTTGACAAGGTGTTTGACACTCTCATCAGGAGCACTTTAGAGGCGTGGTAGGAGAGAAAGCAAACAAAAGGTATTATGGAAAGAATAAATAAATTTTTAGCCAGCTGTGAGCTTGGGTCTCGACGGAATGTGGAGAAGCTTGTTTTAGAAGGGAAAGTGACTGTAAATGGACATATTTGCACAGATTTAGCGACTATGATAGACCCCTTGAATGACCATGTGGAGGTAAATCATATAGTGGTTACACAGAAAAAGCAAAAAATATTCGTAATGCTAAATAAACCGCAAAAATATGTAGTGACAAAAAGTGACGAGTTTCAACGGAAAACCATTTATGATCTTTTACCAGACTTTGCAAAACCGCTACACCCTATCGGACGGCTAGATTACGACAGCGAAGGACTGCTTTTGCTCACAAATGACGGGAATATAACAAATAAAGTCACGCACCCATCGTTCGAGATAGAAAAAACCTATAAAGTAATAGTTAAGGGGCATATCGGCAAAGAAGATTTGGAGAAGCTCCGAACTGGGGTGCAATTAGACGATTTTAAAACGCAACCCGCAAAGGTCTTTTTAAAAAAAACAACTGTGGAAATGTCTGAACTGAAAATCACTATAACCGAAGGTAAAAATAGGCAAGTTCGACGAATGTTCGAGGCTATAGAGCATGAAGTGATTAGCCTAAAGCGTATCCAAGTAGGCGAAATCAAGCTGTTAAAACTCCCCATAGGCACATGGCGATTTTTGACAGACAAGGAAGTGTTATATTTGGTAAAGCTGCCTTCCACGCCGACACGATAAAATGGAACGGTATCCTTCGGACGGATGAAAACTATTAACCACCCCGTCAACAAGTTGACACCCCTCCAAATTGGATGGGAATAATGGGTATGCTTCGCATGGAGGGACATTGTTTAACCACCCCGTCAACAAGTTGACACCCCTCCAAATTGGATGGGAATTTTAGTAGCGGAGAGCCTCCGGCTCTCCATTTTTATAAGGAATAATATGAAAATAGGAATCATCGGAACTGCAAAAGCAGGAAAAACGACTATCTTTAACACCATAACAGGACTCGATGCGGGGACAGGTCTATATGACCAGAAAATAGAGCCAAACATCGGCACAGTGCAAGTGCTAGACGAGAGAATAACCCACCTTTCTGAGATATACAAACCCAAAAAGACTATCTATGCCACCACAGAGTTTTTGGACTTCCCCGGCATGCAAGAAAACGCTGAAAATCACGAGTTTTTATCGGCTGTGTCTATGAACTTAATGCGAACCACTGATGCTTTGATGGTTGTGTTACGCAACTTTTCAGAACCTGTGCTAGACGACACTTATGGCAAGGCAGACCCTTTGGACCACATTCGCAGAATATCAGAAGAGTTTATTTTATCGGACCTTGTGATAGCAGAGAATAGATTAGAGAAGATAGAGCTGGGCTACAAAAGAGGCATCCGCACACCTGCTGTGCAGATAGAAGAAAAAGCAATTCGAACCATCATAGAGGCTTTGGGCAATGAGATACCATTGCGAAAGATCACTTTGCCAGAAGAGGAGCTAAAAGCTGTGCGAGGATTTCAGTTCTTATCTCTAAAACCGATAATGGTTATATTAAATTCAGACGAGAAAAACTTTAACCAAAATCAAGAAATATTAGACAAACTATCGGCATTAGACTATCTGCCTATCGAGTTTGCAGGCAAATTTGAGATGGAGCTGAGCAGAATGGACGAAACAGAAGCCGCTATCTTTATGGAAGATATTGGTATAAAAGAAAGTGGTATTTTGCGGGTAACAAAGACAGCCTATCATCTGCTAGGATATATTAGCTTCTTTACAGTAGGACCAGACGAAGTGCGGGCTTGGACTATAAACAAAGGCGACAATGCCGTGACAGCCGCAGGGAAAATCCACAGCGACCTAGCTAGAGGCTTTATACGGGCAGAGACCTTTTGTTATGCTGATATCGTGACACACGGGAGCGAAAAGGTTATACGAGAAAAGGGGCTTTTTCGCTTAGAGGGAAAAACCTATCTCGTGCAGGATGGCGATATATTAAATATCAGGTTCAATGTGTAGCGGAGGGCGTCTAGTTTCGTAGTGAACGATGCCTAGCGAGCTTGTGAGCGAACAACGTTCCGCTTTGATTTAATATTGATAATTATTATTTCCTGACGGAACGATGTTCGCTACGTTAGGCATCGTTCCCTACGAGTTTCTGCCACAAAATCTGCAACAAAACCCACATTTTGTTGTTTAATAAGATTACATAAAAATAAAAGACAGAGAAATTATGACAAAACAGAAAAAAGAAAACGACCAAACAGGCAAAGCCCTGCTTTGGATAAAAATAGTTCTATTTGTGCTATGTTTATTAGCCTTTATATCATTACTAACGAGCAACAATACGATAAATTTCGATGTGGAAGTCACACTAAAAAGTCAAGGTGTATCCCCCCTAAAACTGCTTTTCTCAAAGAGCCAACTGAATAATCCTTTAGGTGCTTTCGGGGCGTATATCTCCTACTTTTTAACCCGCAATTTTGGACACTTACTGTCCTCTTTTGCTCTCCTAACCGCTATAATTTATATATTTTTAAGCTTTGTGAAGAAGGGTCACCCTTTATTGCTAAAGATAAATATCTTTGTGCTAAACATCATCGTGCTATTTTACCTTTTCGGCTTTTGTGCCTCTGACCCGCAGACCTCTTCCCCACCTCTGCTGTTTTATCATATCTACAACTTCTTTACTAACCTGGTCGGGAGGTCGGGCATCGTCATTTTAGGTCTGTTTTGCTTTATCGCGTCCTTTGAATTATTTGTTACCTTTAACCCTTTTAAAATTCTGTTTAGCTTTTTTAATTTTCTCTATCAAAAAATTTCAGCTCTATTTGCAAAAAAAAAAAAAGAAAAAATTGAAATAGACGAAACGGCTCCGATTCCATCTAAAAAAGACCCTATCCAGATTGACGATTATCAGATAAATATGCCAGCAGACAATATCTATGTGCCTGCACCACCAAAAACGCCAAAAACCACCGTTCATGCTCCAAATTTGCCAATGTCAGAAAATGAGCTGATTGCTTATCAAAAACCAGAAGCCGATGCCTTCCTTTATAAGCCAAACACAGAAAAAAAAATCATGAATGCAAAACTCGACAATGAAGTAAAAAAGACTTCGCAACTTATTTTGGAAAAATTACTAGAGTTTGGCATAGAGGCAAAGGTTTCGCATGTCAATGTCGGTCCTATCATCACCCAATACGAGCTCGAACCTGCCCCCGGTATAAAGGTTAGTCGCTTTACGACCCTTGCTGACGACATTAGTCTTGCCCTAAAAGCCGAAAGTATCCGCGTGCAAGCACCTATTCCCGGTCGAGGTTCTATCGGGGTGGAAATCCCAAACAAAGTAGCAGACTTGATCTATATGAGTGAGATTTTCTTTTCAGCAGAGATGCAGAATAACACAGCTACACTCGCGGTTGCCCTCGGGAAGGACATAGCTGGTAATCCGGTGGTTACAGACCTCGTGAAAATGCCACACTTGCTGATAGCAGGGGCGACCGGTGGTGGTAAAAGCGTTTGTATACAGACCATCATTTGTTCTTTACTGCTGCTTTACACTCCCGAAGAGGTTCGTTTGGCTATGATCGACCCGAAACGCATTGAGCTGTCAGGTTATGACGGCATACCCCACTTAATACAGCAGGTGGTCACAGAGCCAGAAGAGGCTATGAATACGCTTTCATGGGCTGTTTATGAGATGGAAAGACGTTATGAGCTGCTGCAAGAGCTAAATGTTCGCGAGCTTCACTCATATAATAATAAAATAGATGACCTGATCCAAAGAGGAGAAGCTGAAGAAATCGATAAATTGCCTTATATAGTGCTAATAATAGACGAGTTTGCAGACTTGATAATGACCGCAGGTCGTGAGATAGAGCAGCCAATAGCCCGCCTTGCCCAGATGGCACGAGCTGTCGGGATACACCTGATACTCGCCACTCAAAGACCTTCTATAAAGGTAATCACAGGCGTGATCAAGGCAAACTTCCCCGCCAGAATAGCCTTCCGGGTTTCCACTTCTGTCGATTCCCGTGTGATACTTGACGCTGTGGGTGCTGATAAGTTGCTCGGTCGGGGTGATATGCTATTTATCCCACCGGGAAAAGCAAACCCCGAACGCATTCACGGAGCATATCTGAGCGATGCAGAAATAGAAGGGCTCGTAGAGTATTTACGCACCCAGCCGAAACCGAGATTGGATATAGTTATGAATAAGCCAGCAGGTGGAAATATCAATGATTTTGAATATGATGATGAGCTTTTTCCAGAGGCTGCAAAGGTCGTAGTAAACACGAACACAGCATCGGTGTCAATGCTACAAAGGCACTTTAAGATAGGTTATGCAAGGGCAGGACGATTGATAGACCTGCTGGAACAAGCTGGTGTGATAGGCAAGCACTGCGGTAGCAAACCGAGAGAAGTGCTGATGACACCGGAAGATTTGGATAATTCTGGGGAATAATGGTTCGGCTGGTGGATTTTTCCTCGTCCCACTGGGAAGGGGTGGCAGGCGATAGCCTGACGGGGCAGGGGTTTATTGTGTGTCCTGCGGACGAAAAAAATATGTCTAACCACCCCGTCAACAAGTTGACACCCCTCCAAATTGGAGGGGAATTATTCGTGTCCTTCGGACGGATGAAAGAAATTCTGGATTCTTCACTTCGTTCAGAATGACGGCAAGGGGCTGTGGACGAGTTTTAATACCCCTCCAAATTGGAGGAGAATTATTGATGTCCTGCGGACGAAAAAAATTTGTCTAACCACCTCGTAAACAAGCTGACACCCCTCCAAAGTGGAGGGGAATTAAAGGAGATAAAATTTGATAAAAAGTAGAAAAATTCTTGCTACTTATGGTAGCTTGATGAATGAAAAACTAATGCATTTTCATTGTCCGAAAGCTAAAAAGTTTGGCACAACTATGCTAAAAGACCACCGCTTGGTCTTTCGCGGAACTAGTGGTAGTTCATTTGCTAATATAGAGCCAGCAGAAGGTTTTCATGTGCCTATATTGCTGTGGGAGATCAGCGAGAAAGACGAAAAAGAAATAGATTTTTACGAGGACGCTCCTAGCCTTTACCGCAAAGAGATTAGAGAGTTCGATATAGCAGGAGAACCTGTTCCAGTTCTGGTATATACTATGGTGGAAGGGCATGCTTTGGCTACCCCGAGTGAAGAACATTTTATGACTATCCGCGAAGGGTTTATGGAGAATAGTTTTGATTGCCATGTCTTGCAGGCTGCTATCTTGTTTTCGGATAAAGGATAGAGCTTTTTGTAGCGGAGAGCCTCCGGCTCTCCAAACAAGCAGGGCAAAAAAAGGATTAAATCTTATGAAAAAAATCAATTTACTTTTACTATTGACTCTTATATGCTGCACTGCTTATTCCACAACAGCTAGTGACAACTTATTTCTAAAAACCAAAGAAAAATACGCGAATATCGTGACGCTAGAAGCAGACTTTACTCAAGGAAACTACTATGCAATTTATGATGCTGCAAACACCTCGTTTGGTAAAATTTATATAGAGAATGACTCTTTCGTAATGGAATACAATGAACCTGAATATTATTTTTTTAAGTTAGAAGGCGACCAGCTAACAGTTTATTCAGAGGAACATAATACTGCCAGTGTTTACGTCAAAACAGATGAATATGATGGACTTTTTTCAAACTTTTTAGAGGTATTGTCAATGGAGTATTCTTTTATAGAGAGAGAAAGAAACTACTTTATCTACTCTATTACCCACTCTAATGAGGAGATAGTAGATTTTAAGATACATATCAATTGGAGAACAGAGCAGTTAGAAAAGGTAATTTATGAGGATAACATGGACAACCAAGTGGTCATAATCATAGAAAATCAAGTGTTTGATAAACCTCTGTCCAAACAAATAAAAGAATTTACAATCCCAAAAGGGACACCTACCCTCACGGAATAAGGAGTTAAAATATGATAGCTTTGATAATGGCAGGGGGTTCAGGGACGCGATTTTGGCCTTTGAGCCGCAAGGCAAATCCCAAGCAATTCTTGAAACTTTTCGACGATAAAAGTATGATTCGTCTTACTTATGAGCGGGTTTTACCCTTTATAAAGCCAGAAGATATCTATGTCGTGACTGTGCAGGAACAGGTAACCCTTTTAAATCAGCATATTCCAGAATTACCCCCTTCTCAAATCATCATAGAACCATGTGGGATGAACACAGCACCTTGTATAGCCTTGTCTGCAGTGTTTTTGAGTGAGAGATACGACAGCGACACGCCTATGCTTGTCCTCCCAGCTGATCACTACATTGGAGACATTGCCGCTTTTGGTAAAGCAATGAAAGCTGCGCTCGCTTCGGCACATAGTCAAAAACTTATAACTTTTGGGATTAAACCAACTTTTCCAGCAACTGGATATGGATACATCGAAGCCGGAGAGGAAATTTTACCCGCAATGTTTCATGTGAAACATTTTAGGGAAAAACCAAATCAAGAAATTGCACAAGAATTTTTGAAAAATAATAACTATTTTTGGAATTCTGGAATGTTTTGTTGGACTATTGATGCTATTTTAGAGAGTTTTAACGAGTTTGAACCAAAGATTTTGGAGATTATCTCCAAAATGAATACATGTCTAAGTGTTAGGGAACGAAATGAAGTATATTCTACTCAAAAAAAGTTACCTATAGATATAGCTATCCTCGAAAAATCAAAAAATGTAGTAGTTTTTCCTGTTGAATTCAAATGGTCTGATGTTGGTAACTGGATGTCTTTATCTGAGCATCTGCCGAGAAAAGAATATGATAATTATTTTGCAGAATTTGGTTATGTTGTTGATTCCAAGGGGAATACTGTCTTTTCAGGTAAATTTGTGGCTCTGATCGGTATAGATGACATTATAGTTGTTGAGACAGCAGACGCTATACTCGTTATAGACAAGACGAAAGCCGAGATTGTAAAGGATCTAACTGATTATATTACAATAAATAAGCCTGATTTATTATAGGATATGAGATCTGATATGCATTGGATATAATTTAATAACCACCCAGTCCGCTAGCGCGTCCACCCCTCCAAATTGGAGGGGAATTATACCCCGTCTGCCAAATACGACACTCATGATTCAGAGCGTAGCGGAGAATCCTGGAATTCCCCTCCAAATTGGAGGGGTGCCAACTTGTTGACGGGGGTGG
Organism: Candidatus Cloacimonadota bacterium; assembly: GCA_009782695.1. GTDB lineage: Bacteria > Cloacimonadota > Cloacimonadia > Cloacimonadales > WRIO01 > WRIO01. The sequence goes on along the minus strand of WRIO01000005.1, from coordinate 645 downwards.
TTAAAAATCGACAGCAGTCTTAAATGTAACTGAAAGGTAAATTTATAGTATGCTTCGCGCTGATGAAGCGGAAGGCTTAGATAATCCTTCCCTACGGAAGTAGAATGTTCACATAGTCCTTCCTGACTAGTGAGTTTTGCATAGGGGGTAAATTTACTTTTTACTAGTTATGTATCTCTATATATTAACCAATTTTAGATGAAGGGGTAAGCAAGTGAACTCGGAGAAGGTCAGAGTTTGTCCGAGTTTCCTTGCTTGCTGCTTGCAATAACGTATTGTAAGAAAATATGTTATACTTCCTCAGAAATTTAAATTCATACTCTAAAACGAGTTTGACAGAGAGTAGTGGGGGAGACTGAACACCCGTAAAGTCTTGTTACACAACCTTATTTTTGTTGTTTTCTTCTATTTTTTAGGAATAGGTTGAGGTTGTGTTGTATGGGTGTATCTGTTCTAATAGGGCAGTATTCGAATCCTAGCTTCTCGATACTTTGTTTTTGTTTCACACGAAACATTTCGAATTTATTTAGATATTCTTTTCTGATGAGCCAGGGAGATATATTCATCACTTCGTTTGATTCTATATCGACTAAATCCATCTCATTTTTGTATTTAAATTCTTGTTCTTCGCTGTCCATGATATGG
>WRIO01000004.1 GCA_009782695.1 Candidatus Cloacimonadota bacterium | reverse complement strand
ACCCGTTACCATTTTGAAAATGCTATAGTTATAACAATTGTAAATAATGAAATTATGACAAGGGACTACAATATGCTGTAAAATAAGGAGATACAAAAGGGGGAAAAATTAAATAATTTGCAGCCCTCCGCGGTCATTGTGAGTGTAGCCAAGTAGCCAGGAATTTACTTAACCACCCCGTCCACCAACTTCGTTGGTAATTACAAATGACAAAACACCAATGACTTGTAATTTGTCCTTTGTAACTCGTCATTATTTATAGTCCACCCCTCCAAAATGACAGGCTACTACGCTTCGCTTCGTGGTGGAGGGGAATTGTGACTCGTCCGCAACCCCCTTACCCGTCATTCTGAACGAAGTGAAGAATCCAGGATTTTCCCCGTCCCAACGGGAAGGGGTGGACGCGAAGCGGACGGGGCAGGGGAATTTACATCTGTCCGAAGGACACCACATTTATAATTTATAATTTATAATTTATTATTTATAATTTGCTTTCACTCAAACGGCAATATATCATTTTTTATCCCCAAATGTTTATATGCCTTTGGGGTGACTTTTCGTCCTTGTGCTGTTCGCTCCAGAAAGCCTTGTTGTATCAGATACGGCTCGAATATTTCCTCGATGGTGCCGGCGTCCTCCCCGATAGCCACGGCTATGGTCTTTAGACCCACCGGTCCGCCTCGATAGTTTTCTATCATAGTGCGGAGTATCCGTTTGTCCATTTCTTCCAAGCCTGCGTGATCCACATCTAGCATTTCTAAGGCACTGGAGGCTATATCATTGGTTATGACGCCGTTTCCCTTTATCTGTGCATAGTCACGCACCCGGCGGAGGAGCCTATTTGCCACACGGGGAGTGCCTCGACTGCGGCGAGCTATCTCTGCACAGCCTTGACTTTCGATGGGGACACCGAGCAGGGCAGCAGACCGAACGATGATCTTTTCTATCTCCGCCTGCTGGTAATAGTCTAGCCGAAGTGTGATGCCAAACCTAGCCCGCAGTGGTTCTGTAAGCAGTCCTGCACGGGTGGTGGCACCTATCATGGTAAAGGGAGAGAGGTCAAGCTTCAGGGTGCGAGCCGAAGGACCGCTGTCTATGATGATCTCTATACGGTAGTCTTCGAGTGCCGAATACATATACTCTTCCACCACGCGGTTCAGCCTGTGTATCTCGTCTATAAAAAGTATCTCGCGGGGTTCGAGGTTCGTCATGACGCCTGCCAGATCCCCTGGCTTTTCTATCACAGGACCGGAGGAGAGCTTTAGCCCTACTTTTAGCTCACTGGCGATGATATTTGCCAGAGTTGTTTTGCCGAGTCCGGGCGGTCCGTAAAGTAACACATGGTCGAGCGCTTCGCCCCTGTCACTGGCTGCTTTGATACTGATATGGAGCAGTTCTTTTATCTTTTCTTGCCCGATAAAGTCATCCAAAGCTTTGGGACGCAGGGATTTGTCATACTCTTTTTCGTCGGGCAACACCCCTGCGTCTGCAATTCTTTCTAACATATTTATTCTGCCTGTGGCTCGTAATCTTCCGGATAAAGTATGGTGGTGAGCATCCTGTCGAAGTCAATCAAGCGAGTGGTCATCTCGGCTATATCTTCTCGCGTAACTTGGTCAAATCTATCGAGATCTAAAATAGTGCTAAAAGGAAAGTTATATTCTATGCCGTCGTTTAGTGCTGTCAGCCAAAAGCCGTTGTCCCTTAAAGACACTTCCAGCCGTTTCCGCACAGACTCCCTTGCTGTCTGCATATATTTATCGTCAAACTCCCCTGTTTGAAAGCTTCTCAACTGGTGTAGCACTTCGGCTATGATCTCATCTACTCTGTTCGGGTCACAACCAAAGTTAATTTCCCAAGCATGTTGCCCTTCTGGGAAGGCTATTGAGCTTTGGTGAGGGTAAACATAATAGACACCGCTCATTTTATCGCGAACATTTTCGACCAAAGCTTCAAAAAGTAAATACCTTAAAATCATAGTTTGATCGAGTTCTGTTATATTCCTACGACCGTTTTCGGTGGGGAAGGATATGGTCACGATAGATTTATCGTCATTGCCGTGAAAGATTTCTTTTCGCTGAGATGTTTGATTGTATCGCACGCCCCTGTCTATTACTTTCACAGGCACTTTTTTAGCTGGCAGGGTGGTGACATAAGTTTCTATATAGGTTTGTAGATCTTCTGCACTAATATTTCCCACAAAAAAGAAATTGTAATCAAAAGCTGACGAGAATCTGCTTTTGTAAAAATCAAAAGTGTCTTTGTGACTCACTTTCTGAAGGTCATCTACCGTCGTGTATTTCATTCGTGGGTGGTAGTTGTAAAGCAGGTCTTCAGCAGCCTCATCAAATCGCCGTTCAGGGTCATTTTGAGCATTTCGGAGCATAATTTCCATAGAGTTCATTGTGCTTGCGTAAGCATCTTCGTCATAGCGGTGGGTGGTGAAGGTGTGGTATAGCAGCTGCATAGCAGTCTCAAAATCGCCTGGTGCTGCTTTTCCCCTTATAGTTTCTAAGTAAGAGCGCATTGAAGTACTGAATGATACATCTTTATTGCTGAGAAATATATCTAATTCACTCTCATTATAAGGTCCTGCACCCGATTTTGCCATTATATAGGGCGCTAAACGGGCATTATGTATGTTTTGGTCATCAGCAAGTGAAAACCCGCCATACCGAAAACCATTAAAAACTATCTCATTATTTTTAAAATCTGTTGGCTTTAGATACACTGTTATACCGTTTTTCAGGTTCCATGTGTAGATATTTGTCTCACTGTCGTGTTTTGGCTTTGGAGCCTTTACTTTTTTGGGGATTTTCGCCATAAGAGGCTGTGACAAAGTTATCTCAGGATAAATATCAAGGTCAGTAGCAGGGATGCTTTCAAAAAGAGCTAGCAAGCTTTCCTCTGATGGCATGGCAGCAGTGATATTTTCGGGGCTGGTGATGGTGACCACTCTATTTATATCGCGGGTAAATGTGGTCAAAGTTTCTATGATTTCATCAAGAGAGATAGTGTCTATCAAGGCTTTTGTCTTCATATATTCAAATTCTGGGTCGAGTATCACTTCGCCACTGACAGCTGTAAAAACCATCCTCATAGATAGGCGTGCAGAATTTATTTTATCTTTTTCCAAGTATGCTTTTTCATAAAGCTTTAATATCTCATCTTTTGCTCGCTTAAATTCTGAGGTATAAAAACCCTTTTGCTTTGCTCGTTCTACTTCCTCTAAAAGAGAGGTGAAACCTTCTATAATCTTTGCCTCATCGACCATAGCATTTAAAGCAAACATACTTCCCTTGCACTCCATACCCATGCTGTGATAATGTCCACCAGCCCATACAAAAGGAGGGTCAGGTCTGTTAGAAATCTCTGTAAAACGGTTTGAAAGCATAAAATTTAGCAGATTACTAACCAAATCTCTTCTGTAATCAACGATTGTCTTTGTTTGTTCCCAGGGGTGCTTGTAGATCACCGAAACTACTGTGCTAGTGGCTTCTGTATCAGTGTAAAAAGAGAACCGAGTTTGTTCGTGCTCGGGGACTTTTATATCCGCGTAAGGGCGAGGGTTTTGTCGCTTTTCTATCGGTTCAAAGTATTTGTGGATCAGGCTTTCTACACTTTCAGGGTCAAAATCGCCGATAACCACCACCGACATCAAATCCGGACGATACCAATCGTGATAAAAATCTCTTATGCGCTTGTAAGGCACAGTCTGAATAGACTCCTCTGTCCCTATCGGCATACGGTTTGGTATACGAGTGCCTTCATATAATGCTGATAGATTCTGAGCTGCACGGCGCTCTTGAGCACCACGACCACCTCGCATTTCTTCCAAAATCACTGCTCGCTCTTTGTCGATTGCCTCGTCCAAAAAGCTCACATTTGTCGCCCAATCGCTTAAGATTAACACGGCTTTGTCCATTTGGTCAGGTTCGTTTGACCTTGCCGAAAGCTGATAAATAGTGAAGTCTTGGGAGGTCATTCCGTTTAATCCACCTAAAAATCCAGAGCCGATAGAGTTTAGATAAGCACGCAGACTGTCGGCAGGGAAGTGCTTCGAGCCGTTGAAGGCTAAATGCTCTACAAAGTGGGCAACGCCGAGCTGGTCGTCATCTTCTTGTAGCGAGCCGACCTTTAAGCCTAATTTAAATTCTGCCATATTCTGTGGTTCTGCGTTCTTTTTGATATAGTAGGTCAGCCCATTTTCGAGAGTCCCGGACAGGATACTCTCGTCCATGGGGAGCGGCATGTCCATGCTTTGGCTGAATAAGCTGCAAATAAAAACAGCTATCAGAGTAGTGATAATAATCATTTTCTTGCGATTTTGCATAATAAATCCTCTTGTGATAATAATTCTTTTTTCTGAAAACACGATATTTTTTGGGGGGTAAAATGTCAAGATTTAAAAAATTAGAAATTAGAAATTAGAAATTAGGTGTGCTCCGCACGATACATATTATCTTAACCACCCCGTCCGCTAGCACGTCCACCCCTCCAAATTGGAGGGGAATTAGGTGGTGTCCTGCGGACGGACAGTCCAACTTCGTTGGAAATTACTAAAGACAAGATACAGATGACTTGTAATTCGTCCTCCGTCACTTGTCATTATTTATAACCACCCCGTCCACCAACTTCGTTGGTAATTACAAATGACAAAACACCTATGACTTGTAATTTGTCCTTTGTAACTCGTCATTATTTATAGTCCACCCCGTCCACAGCCCCCCGACCGTCATTCTGAACGAAGTGAAGAATCCAGAAATTCCCATCCAATTTGGAGGGGTGGCATTTTGGAGCTTGCGGAAAAATGACGGGGTGGTTATTATATATCGTCCGAAGGACACCATAATTAATAACTGTCTTTTGTAACTAGTAATTCCAACGCAGTTGGTAGTGGCATCGTTCCCTACAAACAAGGTCGAAAGTAAGTGTTATTTTTCTTTTGTCACCCTATGATAGGTAAAAAAGATAAGGAGTCAAATATGAATAGGATAGTATTTGCCATACAGCTGCTCAGGCTTGCCAGAATATTAGCCAAATTTGTCAGGAGCCAAAAGGCAGCAGAAACAGAGATAAAAGGGGAAAATAGAGGAGAACAGCGCCTAGAATATGTGCTGGAGAAGGCAGAAGAATTTTTAGCAGAAAATGAAAAGGATTTAGCAGAAAATATAGGTTTTCGTGAGCTATCCGAACTAGCTTTTCGGACTTTTACTACTCGGGAGGTGTAAAATGAGCTTATCTGTATCAAACTGGGGACTGTATTTACCATATTTCTGCGAGCGGGAGTTTATTTGCAAGTGTGAGCTGTGCCAGCGGTTAGGTAAAGCTTTGGTGGAGGAAAAACTACTGGTTCGGCTTTATCTGGCGAGGTCGCTTGCAGGCGTGCCCTTCGTGATACTCTCTGGTTGCCGTTGCTGGGAACATAATAAAAACGTGGGTGGCGCTGCTCACAGTGACCATCTAACCAGAAATGAGGGAAATGAGGTCAAACTATGCAGTGCTGTGGATATTCGGGCTACGCAAGATAGCGAAAGGTTTATGATATTAAGCGCGCTTTTCAAGGCTGGGTTCAGCAGGATAGGCATAGCCAAATCTTATATCCATGCTGGTGTGTCGGTTGCGAGCAGGGAAAACCTGATCTGGGTTTATGGGCGATAGGGACTGGAGGTTAAAAGGACGTCAGAATACAGATGTTTACTGTTGCCATCTCTTTTTTCTATTCTCATATCCGAAGTTCTTACACTTGTCGAGAGTAGAATCTAGACGGTCTATAGTTTTCTGGATTTGGCTTTTTTCAGGCGACAGAGCGGGACTAGACGAATCAAATAAATATAGGAAGTATAGCCGATATGTCCACGGCTCGTCGTTTGTTAGTAGCCATTCATACAGATACAGCTGGTCAGCAGAAGCCTTACCCGTCTTGAAATCTATCACATAGCGTTTTTTGTTTGTGCTATCTGAGATCATCATATCTGGTTTTCCGTGAAGGTATACTATGCAATCATCTCTATCCAGCAGCAGCTTTTCGGGGGTGTCAAACTCGATTTTTATAGTGCTTTGCGGTGGGATATTGCGAAAGTTTTCGCTACAAAAGAAGGCTAATACATTTTTTTTTATGACCGGGTATAGTAGCTGAGCAAAAAATTTATGCGAAAAATCTTGCGGAAATTTGTAGGCTGCGCTATGGGAAGTCATATCGTGGAATATGGAATTTAACGTGTCTTCTGTCATAGCTGCCAGCCAGTCTGCAAAGGTTACCGCATTCTTTTTCGCCGCTATACGATGATATACATTTTCTATCAAAATGTGGGTAAATTTGCCTATCAACATGTAGTTTAAGGTGTCATCAGTTAGCATAGTTTGCTTTTCAAACTGCAGATTTTTCGCCAGATACCAGTCCAGAGCATAGTCCAAAAAGTTCTCTAATTCTGTGACACTAAATCGCAGGACATTCGGCAGTGCAAAATCTGTGGCAAAGTCAGCCGGTAGAGTAAATCTCGAAGGTGGTGGGTTTGGCGTCAGGGGGCGTTTTTGGTCTGTTTTGTAGAAGCTGATATAGCCACTGTCTGCACACTCGGACAGCTCTAATTTTGCTGGGTAGTAGATATTTAGCTCTTCGATAAAGGAGCTTTTCGCTATGTTTTCCTCCTCATTTTCCATATAAAATAGGTGGCATTCCTGCGACGAAAGCATAGCTCGATAAAAATAATATTTTTCTCGCAAGGCTACTTCGCTATAAGTCTTTAAGCCTATAATACTGCGCTGCTGGTCATTGAAAAGAAAATCGACCGATTTTGCTTTAGGCAGCACACCCTCTACCAAATTCATAAATATTATTTTATCAAAAACAATATTGCGAGTGTCGACCAAAGTCATCACGCTGATTTTACCCGTTTTTTCAGCTTTATAAGACACCATCAAGGGACGTAGATAGTCCAAATAAAAAGCCAAAATATCACAGATGATCGGCTTTTGCGGTAGATCTGTAAAGATTTGGTGCCAGTCAGAAAGCACATTTAGCTCCTCGATAGAATAAATATATGAGGTCGACTCATAGAACACATCACGGCTATCGGTAAAATCCCTCTCGTTTGGTGAGCAAATATCGTCTATCCGAAAGCCATTATTAGCATCTATCAAATCTATCAGCTGGTTCATCTGTTTTACATTTAACAAGCGCCGAAACAGGTCGCAAAAAGAGAGTATAGCTTCCCGATAACAGCTGTCAGACACTGCCAAGAGGCGGTCAGGGGAAAACGGGTCAAGGTATAAAAAGTTCGCAGATACCATAGCCCGAAAATAATCTATCAGAGCATCGCTGTCTGCTATGGAAAAAAACCTGCGAAAAGGCTCACTCTGGAAAGCTGAAAATAAAAGGTGGAGCGGGATCAGACTTTTGCCTGATTTTTCAGCTGATCGCATAGATTTTAAAAGATTGTAAAATACCTTAAAAAAATTGTAAATAGAAGATTCTGTAAACGAGTAGCGGTGTGCCAAAGCAAACTTCTCGCTGGATAGTGTAGTGTAACGGTCGTTCGAGATAAAGTCATAATCCACTATGGTTTTGATCTCTCTTTTACCTGCTATCTCGATAGCTTTATTTAGCTGCGTAAAGGGGTTTAAAGTAGAATACAGGTAGCATTTGGGAGTGCTTTCAGCAGCTGGTAAGATGTCAAGCAAGGTAAAGGGTTTCACAGCAAAAGTTTCCGGGTCATAGAGATTTTCTGGTAAAAGATAATATAATGTGACTTCCTTTGTTTCGCCGAGTGCCCTTAGACACTTTATCTCTTTCTGGGAGAAATAAAACTGATTTGCAAATATTATGCTCTCAAAAGAGTGTAAAAAAGAGTTCGTTGCAGAGGAAAATCCCTCTGATTCTGCGAAAATACTGTCTGTAAATCCTGTGTCTCGTAGGTAGGCAGCATAGTCATCATACATCTGCAACATATCTGCCCAAGTGTCCATCTGCCAGTCTGAGAAAAAGCCTTGTTCTATCAACTTTTGTTGTATCTCCTCCGAGTTCACGCATTCGTCATGGATCTCGGTGAAAAGCTGAAAGAACTGACCAAAAAAGGTTTTTGCCGAAAGATAGTCTGTCAGGCGATATTTCTCTTTGATCTTGCTATCGAGCGATTGGTAAAGCATCAGATACCGCTTTGCATCTTGCAATGCAGGCTTTTCTGTGAGCGAGGTGATCTCGTTTAGCTGCTCCATAGTGATAAACTCTATCTCTTGCAGTGCCCAGCGCGACAGGATACGCGAAACAGCGATATTCATACTCTTGTGGTTCGGGAACACTATCAAAGCCTTGTGCTTTACTTCTGATTCTGATAGTATTTCTGCTAAATCTGCTGTGATAGGTAAAAATTTATAGTGTAGCATATTTTAGTGCTATCGGTCAAAGACAGACAAAGATGTGTGAAAAGGGTCAATCTTCGTCAGTTTGGTTACTTTTTTTGGCTTTTGCAGCTACATGGAAGTTTGTGAAGCTCATTTGTTTTTTCCCTACATAGACGAACTTTTTGTTTATCAGATGAAGTGTCAGCGGGTTCATAATAGGGATGATAAAGGCTTCTTCGTAGAAGGCTTCTGTGATTTCATTGTATTCTTCTGCCGTGATATCTTCGTAATATACTCCTTGTAGCTTTTTTAGCTGTGATTCGAGCTTTGGGCTGTAATTATCAAAAAAATTATACAGGTCTGGTCGTGAGAAAATAGAGGTAATCGTTTTGGGGTCTGGCGTAGCTAACACTCGCACAGTGGCAGCTACAGTTTCTATATTTTTATCAAATTCGCGGTATTCTACCATATCTATTTTTGCGTCTATATTGATATCTTTTAGACTGCTGGCTATATAATGCGTGGTGGGACCTGAGTAGTTGCCGTCCATAGCCCTAATCTCTAGCTCAAAGCCGTCTGCAAAACCAGCTTCTGCCATTAGTCTTTTGCCATGTTCTGGGTCATATTTGTAGGAATCTCGGTTTTCCGGGTAACCAAAGGCGCTGCTTACAGCGGGCAAAACTATCGGATAGGCTTTCCCATAAACTACTTCTTCGATAAAAGTCTCCATATCTATCACAGAAGCTATAGCCTGCCGAACCTTTTGGTCACTGAGAGGATTTTTTAGTTTGTGAGGTGCTTTTAGCTGAATAGAGGGGAGTGAAACATTATTGCCATTTAAAAAGAAGAGCATAACGCCGTTTTGGTGCTCGTAGTATTTTAGAAATCTATCATCGGATATCACGTCACCATAGTTGTCCAGAGGAGTATTTTGCACATAATCTATTTTATCTGCACACAAAAGGCTGTATAGATTATGGATATTTGGCTCGAGCAAAAGCTCCACAGTGTCGGGAACATCATTCATTTGATGGAGGTTGACAGAATATTTATTCTTTTTGAAGACGATCAGGCTGTCGGACTTAGCATGGATATAAAAATCGCCTGCTGTGACAGGGTTTGCGTTTAGGTATTCTACACCTTTTTGGATAAAATCCTCTCTCAATATACCCACTCGCAGCATAAAGCCCAGCATCTCATTTACCTTGAAATGGCTGTAAATATCCATCTCAAAGTCGTCCTTTACATAGATAGAATCTATAAAGCTAACATCATAAAAATCAGAGGCAGGGTGCTGAACTGTCCACCAATAAGAAGCTGCTACATCATGGGCTGTCAAACGATGTCCATCTGAAAAGTGGAGATCCTTTCGGAGCTTTATGTTGATACGGTTCTCTTCTTCTGTGACCAATTTATCGACAAAGTGGTTTATAAATCCATTGTGACCGAAAGTAAGTAGTGTGCCGTGAATATTGGTGTATACCATATATGTGTAGTAATCACTGGTGACTGTATTTTCATAGCTTTCTGGAAACTTCTGCACCGCCATGCGGAATACTGACTCCTTTTGACCGCACCCACTGAAAAAAGCAAACAATAAAAAGAGTAAAAAAAGGCTATCTTTCGCTCTCATTTGCACCCCCGATGAATTTTTTATCTAAATCCTAAACTATTTTTTCCCCCTTTTTTGTCAAGGGTAAATTTTTGCGTCAAAATAAATGGTTTTATAATAGGAGTATGGTGTGCTTCGCACAGATATCTAAGGTATGGTCTCTTCACTTCGTTCAGAAAGACAAGGTAATCCTTCCCTATGATTTCAATATCCGTGCGCAGCACACCTCATTTCTAATTTCTAATTTATAATATATAATTTGCTTTTATATCAAGCTCACAGCCCCGTTGTATATCATCATCACAGAGCCGAAAATGTTCTCCCACATATCATTTTGGCAGAAGGCAATCAAGTCTTTGTTAAATCCGTCTAAATAGTTGCCATTTATAGACATTTGCGGTGCTTTTCCGATGAATTTACCATTTTGGAAAACAAAGGCGAGCTGTATGGGCTGGGAATAATTCCCATTTGGCAGGAAGTCTCCACCTTCAGCCATGATAGGCAATATCACATACTCGCCATTTATTACATCGCTGCATTTGGCGAAATCACCTATAAATTTCAAGAAACTACAGCCTATATAGGCGTTTCCATTATAGTTTCGGAAGCCGTTGCCAGTTGACTTCTTTCCGTATTTTTTAGCGTTCTTTTTGTTATAAAGTATCGTTTTTAGCACGCCGTTTTCCACTATCGGCTTGTCATAAACACCTACAATACCTTCACCGTCAAAAGGCATATACAGGCAGCCATTTTCGTGTGTGATACGGCATTCGACTATATTGACCTTTTCATTAAAAATCTGCTCAAACTGCTTTCCCGCCAGCAATGACGACTTTTCCTCGTATTCTATACCGTTTATATCGTTGCTAAATTTATCTAAAAGCATATTCGGTGGACAGAGAATTTTATAGGTTTTATTCTCTAAATTCACATTTTCAGATAGATATGCCTTTGCCATAAATTCAGTGTCTTTTAGGTAGCTTTGATACTTTCTATCGGTGATATCAAAGCCGTATAAACCTGTGCCGATGTCCATTATATTGCTACTGCCTTTCTGCTTTAGGTTAGTGTAGATATAGATTGATTTTCCTGCACATCTTAGATCTAAATCTTGGCTGTTTTTGATATGCGTGATTTCCTCTGTGATACCGCTAGCACCTGATATTACATAATTCGACTGGTAGTCTTTTAGGTCGTGTAAAACCTTTTCGGTAAAGCTTTCTAGGTCATTTACGCTCAGCTTGTCCATAGTAAAATCGGCTTTTAGGTCTTTTTCCAGCTCATAATCAAAAGGCAATTTCAGAGACAGCAGTTCAGTAGCTTTTGCCTCTAAATCACTATCGGGGACATTGCCAGTGGCACATCCAAGTGCAAATATTTTATTCTTTTCGTCAAATACCCGCACAGATTTTTGGATGATATTTTTACTGCGAAATGATTGGATTTGGTTGTTTTCTATCTTTATTTTTTCTTCTATTGTTTGATTGCTAAAATATTCTTTTATCATTTGTTACCTCGCTTTTTATGACACATTATAGCTTTTGATTCTGATATACGGACCGCCAAAAGACACTGTAAGTGGGTACTGACCCATTTTACCGCAACCGCCAAATACTTGGCTGATGATCTCCACAGTGTCGCCCACGCCGTCGATATTGTGCAATGTCTCAAAGACTGTGCCTGTGGTGACATTCATACGGACAGGGTTTGTGATCTTGCCATTTTCTATCTTGTAGGCTCTGTTTACAGCCATTGTAAAGGTCGAAAACCCGCTCCCGTGCGTTACACTTTTTATAAAATAGCCTTTTTCTATCGGCTTTATCAGCTCCTCGAAGGTCGAAGTCCCTTTGTCGATATAGGTGCTGGTCATACGCACTAACGGTTCGTAAGTAAAGCCGATAGCTTGAGCATTACCCGTTACACTTTCATTGAGCATTTTCGCTGTCTCTTCGCTGTGCAAACGCCCCGCCAAGATACCATTTTTAATCAGATAATTCTTTTTCGCAGGCACGCCTTCGTCATCTATCGGGAAATAGCCAGACACAGTGGGGTCGTCACCGCAGTCAATGATAGACACTATCTCGTTGGCAACCTTTTTGCCTATCTCCCACTGCGCAACCATATCAGGGTCGCCTATCATAAAATCTGCCTCTGATTTGTGACCAAAACTCTCGTGGGTAAAGATACCTGTGGCATCGGGACTAAGCACGACCGGACAGGTGCAAGGCTCGATAGCTTTTGCGTGTAAAAATAGCTTTGCTTCGGTTAAATCTGTTGTAAACTTATCTTTTAGTTTGTTTAGCGCACTCTTTTTTTGGAAATTATACACTAGGTGAGTCTCAAAAATATCGTCATTTTCTTTCAGGCTGTAGCTATCCAAAATCCCCGTAAAAGCCTTGTTGTAGCTATAAACTACGCCATTGCTGTTTATATAATATTTGCTTTTAATCCTATCCATCCAAAGCACATAAGGGTTCACGACCAAAGAGTCATTCTCTACAATCTCACGAACTGTGGAGAGGTGTTCTATCTTCTTCTCCCGCGGGAGTTTATAGGCAAAATCATCGCTGTTTAGATTGTCTATCACTGTCTCTTTCAGTTCGACTTTTTTGTCGGTTTTAGTGATGCTGACCCTTGCTTGTTGCAGCAGTTTATGCAGCTCGCTTTCGATAGCGTCTATCTCGGTGGTCGCGCGGTAATACCACCTGCCGTTCGCAAACACGCTGATAAACGCCCCCACGCTGGTCTCTTCGGTGTATCCATGAAATTGCTTTTGAAAAAATGCTATGTGATACAATGTGGTCTCTTCTATACGGATATCTATCCTATCTGCTGCATACCTATGAATTTCTAAATCTTTTAGCTTTTGTAACATATTACGCCTCCTGTCTAATTTATTTATATTGCCATAAAATTTATATGCGTTTATATGTCAAGGGAAAGTTATCGTAGGGAACATAGGGAGGGATGCCTCTTGTAGGGAACGATACCTAGCGAAGCGAACATCGTTCCGCAATATCCATGCGCAGGACACCACCTTTTCCCCGCTCCTATGGAGAGGGGTGGCAGGCGCTAGCCTGACGGGGTGTGGGATGCTCTATCCGTGCGAAGCACACCTTTTCCCGTAGGGAACGATGCCTAGCGAAGCGAACATCGTTCCGCAATATCTGTGCGAAGCACACCACATTTTCCCGTAGGGAAAGCAGCTCGGTAGAAAGGCAATTACGACAAACCCACATCCCGTAGGGATGTAACATCATTATTTTGTTAAATCCCTACGGGATTTTTGATTGCATTGGGCGCTGGTTTCTACCGAGCTTTATTCCCTACGGGAATTTTAAAGTGTCCTACGGACAGATGTAAAACGGAAGGCAGAGGGCTGCCTTCCCTACGGATAATGTGTGCTACACACGGATATAATAACCCCTGCCCCGTCAGGCTAGCGCCTGCCACCCCTTCCCGATGGGACGGGGAAAAGATAATGTCTGCTTCGCAGAAGGCGGAAGGATGTGTTTTCCTCAACTTTCAACGACGCGAAGCGGCCACCGGCTGCACGAAGTGCTTTTATTCGTCCGCAGGACACCTCATTTCTAATTTCTAATTTCTAATTTACCATCGCGAATTCTACCTCTATTTGATAGTCTTTATTCTGATTTTGGCAATATTGCGATATGATTTTTTTGTAGTTGTTGAGCTGTTGCTGGTCGTTTATTTTCCCTGTTTTGTAGTCAACTATCAAGATCTTTTTTTGGGGTATATTTATCATCATTCTATCTATCCGAAATAGGTTTGACCAGCTATCAAAAACAGGAAATTCTGTGAAAATAAGGTCCCAATTATGGGAAAAATAATGGTGTTTTTCCTCTATAAAGTTTCTGGTGATAGAGTAAATATTTTCTATTTCAGAGCGTGAGAGTATGTTCCCATAGTGCTTGATTACTTGCAATCTAGCCAGTTCGTGTTCAGCTTCGGCATCGTATTTTATAAACGATAGATACAGGTGGGTAGCGTTTCCCAGCAGCTTATTTTTATTTTTTAGGTATTTATTTTTTAGGCTAATATCGTCATACTCTGTCTCTTTTTTTTGCAAAACGAGTAGCTTTTTCGGTGGGTCAAAATATTCTAGTAGGAAAGACAAGTCTGTTTGCTGCTCAGCGGCTAGTATTTTATTTTCCGGTATATCGACCATCGCCGATTGATACTGCTCTCTGGCTTGCAGGGCGGCAGAAACAAGTTTGGCAGCATAAGGAACCTTATTTTGGGCTATTTCGCTCGATTTATAGAGCCAATATACTCCCAGATTCGTCTTTGCTCGGGTAAAGGCTACATAAATATTATTCATTTCTTCTGTCTGATTTCGCTGGTTTATCTGTGCGTAGTCATCGGCAAAAACTTGCTCCAAAATAAACTTGTATCTCAAGCTAAACAGCACGTTTTTTAGGCTACGAAAGCTACTGTGGTCGACTAAATAATCCATATTTAACCGAGAGCGCAGATCTTGCTTTTTGATAGTGTCATAATACACGAAAACAGTATCAAAGCCGAGCCCCTTTGATTTGTGGATAGTGAGCAGATTTATCACACCTTTTGCTTGGGTGGACTGTTGTTTGCGCTCCTTTTTCTGCTTCATTTTCTGGTAATACAGCAAGAAACCTTCCACATCGGGGGTAAATTCTTTTGGGTTCCGCATAAAATCCGCAACGATACTCAAAAAATAATGCAAATTTTTTAGCTCGGATTCCTTTGCATACACGCTCGCAAAATCGAAGACTTTCACTATTTCATAGCATAAGGATAGCAAATTTTGGAAGGTATTTTGGTGCGAATCTGCTTTGTAAAGTTCCGCTAAGGACAGCACTTTGGTGTAAATATCACTTCCCTCGCTACCGAGAGCTGCCTTTCGCGTTGTATCATTTTCAGGAGTCTCACAGCTGGCATTACCTACTATTTTAGTAGAAAAATATATGGCTGCCTTTTTCAGATCTGTTGGTGGCAGTCCTGCCACCTCAGACCGCATAAAATCGAGCAGGGAGCTGTAATTTTTATGCTGAATAAAGTCTAGTAGTAGATAAATAGACTGGGCGATAGGGTGGTCGAATACAGGCAGAGATGACTCTTTTACAAAGCGCACGTTCTGCTCAGACAGGATAGCAGCCATCGTGTCCAGATCCTTATTTTTGCGGGTAATGATAGCTACTTCGCCTAAATTTTGTTCTTTTAATTGTGGTAAGACAAAGTTTAATATAAAATCTGATATATATCT
>WRIO01000003.1 GCA_009782695.1 Candidatus Cloacimonadota bacterium | reverse complement strand
TGCACAGGCTACGACTATGGCTATCATAAAAAACAGTACCAAGAAAATGAGTTCCCCGCTGATACATCATTGCTTGCTAACATAAAACCTATTTATATAGAATTACCCGGCTGGAAAGATGATATCTCTTCTTGCAAGAAATGGAATGATTTGCCAGAAAACGCAAAGCAATATGTGTTGACATTAGAGTCTCTACTCGAAACCCCTATCAAGATAGTGTCTGTTGGACCGAATAGAGACCAAACGATATATGTTGGAAAATAGCAGTAGTATGAGACTAACCTTAATACAAGTTATAAACAAATTTCAAGACTTTATAGCTGAAAATTCAGAGGGAACTGATGAGGTTACTGATGAAGAAGTTATCGAGTGGGTAAAAGAAATCAGAAAAAGTTTCCACTACAGACAATGAAAATATAACTATGCTAGTAGCGGAGAGCGTCCTCACTCTCCATATTTATATCCGTGCGAAGCACACTGACAATTCCCCTCCAATTTGGAGGGGTGGACTATATAAAAATTACTAATGACGAGTGACAAATTACAAGTCATTGGTGTTTTGTCATTTGTAATTTCCAACGAAGTTGGCGGACAAGGTGTGGGCTCATCACATTCACCTGCCCCGTCGGTTGCCACGCAAGCTCGCAATGACACGTCTGACACCCCTTCCCGGAGGGACGGGGAAAAAATGGCGTCTTCTCTACGAAAAAAAAAATAAAAAGAAGTATATATGGAAAAAGTTTTAAAAATAACAAATGTCCACAAGGCTTATGAAAAGGTAATAGCCTTGCAAGACATTAGCTTAGAGATAGAGGCAGGGTCGATATTCGGTTTGCTGGGACCAAACGGTGCCGGCAAAACTAGCTTGATTCGTATCCTGACCGGTATCACCATGCCCGACCAGGGTAGCTTTGTGTTAAACGGCAAAAGCAATAATAACTTTGCCGAAATCTCAAGAATTATCGGTTACCTGCCTGAAGAACGAGGTCTGTATCCGACTATGAAGATATTCGATCAACTGATGTTTTTCGGCAGAATAAAAGGACTCAGTAAGAAAGAAGCCCGCGAAAAGATAAACTTTTACAGCAAAAAACTCGAGATAGACGGCTGGCTACAAAAAAAGGCACGCGAACTCTCGAAAGGTATGCAGCAGTTAGTGCAATTCGTGGGGAGTATATTTTACGAGCCAAGCTTGATCATATTAGATGAACCCTTTACAGGGCTGGACCCGATAAACAGCTTGAAGCTCCAAAATGAGATACTTGAGCTACAACAACGGGGGAAAACTATCATCTTTTCGACCCATAGAATGGATCAGGTCGAGGAGTTTTGCCAAAATATTGCCCTGATAAACAAAGGGGAAATCATTTTGGAAGGCAGGATAGATGAGATAAAAAATAGGTTCAAAAAAAACATCTACCAGATACAATACACAGGCGATTGCAACCTGTCTAGCACCGGAGATTATGAGGTGATTAGTAATAAAGATTGCGTTTTAACCATCCGAGATTTAACCCGCAACACTAGTGCAAATGTTCTGCTAAAGTCAATATTAGAGCGGATAGAAGTGGTGTCATTTATAGAAGTATTACCGAGCCTAAGTGAGATATTTATCGCGCAAGTGCAAAAGGAGGGAGACCATGAACAAGATTAGTGCCGTCATAAAAAGAGAATATATAGCTGTGGTCAAGACAAAGACCTTTATCATCACCACCCTTTTGATACCTATCGGTATGTTGCTCATGTTTTCGTTGCCCTTTATCATGGCGATGACCAAAAGCGGTGTCACCACAGTCGCTGTGCTAGACGAATCAAACCTATTTACCGATAAAATAGAGGGTAACAGCAATTTGCTTATGAAATTTATAGAGGGAGATTTAGAGCTACACAAGGGGAGTTTAGGAGATAGTTTTGACGCTATACTGCATATACCAGACTTCGACCTGCAATATTTAGGGGAGTTCAGACTCATTGCCAAAAAGCAGATAGGAGTGACCTCTATAGCGGCTTTGGAAAGCGAAATGAACCGTATCATAGAAAACGAGAGATTTTTGCGGGAAGGTATCGACAAAGCAGTGATAGACAAGCTAAAAGCTCGTGTGCATATAGAGTCAGCCGTGATTTCCAAAGGAGTCGAAAAAAAGGGAAGTGCCAAAATATCTTTATTAATGGGATATCTGATGGCTATGATGATGTATTTTGTGATCTTTGGCTACGGAAATATGATATGCGGTAGTGTGGTGGATGAAAAGAAAAATCGTATCGTGGAAATTCTGGTGTCCTCCATCAGACCTTTTGAACTAATGATAGGCAAGATACTTGGGATAGGTGCGGTGGCTATCACGCAATTGCTAATATGGATTATTTGCGGTTTAATCCTAATCTTTGCATTGGTCTTTTTTGCCTTCCCGGCACTAAATTCCCCAGCTGATATGCCAGACCTAACCACCCACATGCAAGCCAATCAAGGATTAGCACAATCACTCATAGATTTTGTCGAGAACCCAAGCGCTGTGCTAAACTTACCACTCTTGGTAGGGTCGGTTTTCTTTTACTTTATATTTGGGTATCTGCTCTATTCCACCCTTTTTGCTTGCACTGGATCTTTGGCAGATGACAATAATCAAACACAGTCTTATACCTTTCTGATATCCCTGATGATCATGAGTTCACTATTTATGATGATACATGTGATAGACAATCCACATAGCAAGCTAGCGATATGGGGATCCATGATACCATTTAGTTCGCCGATCATTATGACCGCCCGTATTCCTTTTAACATCCCCCTGTGGCAAGTGGCACTGTCTGGCTCTATCCTGATAGTGTCATTCTTTTGCTGCACTTGGCTATCAGGTAAAATATACCGAATGGGTCTGCTCCTATATGGCAAAAAAGTGACACCAAAGGATATTTGGAAATTTATAAAAGCGTAGCTCTGGGCAAATTATAAATTATAAATTATAAATTATAAATAGAGGTGTGCTCCGCACGGATGAAAGCACTTCGTGCAGTTGAGGCACGCAAGCGTGCGTTGAGGAGCTTCGCTCATTGAGGACAAGCAAGCTTGTCGTTGAAGGTTGAGGCTGCTTCGCACCATCTACAACCTCTCGCCGTCATTCAGAGCGGAGCGAAGAATCCAGAAATTTCCATCCAACGCCACATAAAAAAGTTTTCACCGCAGATAATGAAAATAAGGGGTTTTAGACGGGTCGCAATTTTCCCCGCTCCTGTGGAGAGGGGTGGCAGGCGCTAGCCTGACGGGGTGTGGGAATCTTATCTGTCCGAAGGGCATCTTAATTTATTTTCGTATTAATTTGGAGGGGTGGACGCGCCAGCGGACGGGGTGGTTTGGACTATATTCATCCGTGCGAAGCACACCACATTTCTAATTTCTAATTTCTAATTTCCAATTTCTATCATATTGCCCAACAATCAGTTACACACCTTCTCAAAAAAAAATAAAAATTTTTTAGCAAACTATGTAACACTTTGCTAAAAATCTTGTTATATAAGTAAAAGCTAAGAAATAGCAGTATCAGAAAGGGAGTGCTAAAAAATATGAAAAGCGATTTAAAAAGGGAGAATTTGGCGTTGATAGACTTGATAGAAGAGTATATCAAGACGCGAGTTCCGGTGTCATCAAAGGCAATCTGTGAGAAGAAGACGAGTAAGGTTAGCAGTGCTACGATTCGCAATGAGCTGATGAAGCTTGAGCAAAAAGGATTTATTTATCAGCCTTACACATCGGCTGCCAGGATACCCACTTTAGCAGGGTATCGACACTATATAGATTTAGTTTCCGATGAGATAGCAGGTGCACAGTATGACAAGATAGATTTTTTAAAAGGTATTTTGGTGAACAATTACCGCGATATTACATTGGTGCTACACTATATAAAGCAGTTGCTGGCAAAAGAGACCGATATGCTGACCTTCGTGGCAGAACCAGAGATAGCTTGCGACACTATGCAGAAGCTGGATGTGTTCAAGATAGGTGGTTCAAAATTGCTTTTTGTGGTTAGTCTAAGCTCCGGGCTCGACAAAACTGTGGTGATAAAGCCTGATTTTGAGATATCAGAGCAACAGCTGAAGGTGGCTGTGCGATACCTAAATGACGAGCTGGCAGGCATGAGAATCTTTGATATTCAAGACAAATATATCGATGAGATTTCAGGAAAATGGACCACCGACAACAAGCTCCTGTCGCTGTTTTTCAAAGAGTTTTATCATGCCTTGATAGAGATGAATAATTATTATATCCATTTCGACAGCAATATAGAGTTTTTAGAGCAACCAGAATTTGACGCCAAAGACCTGATCATACTTTTTTTGAACCTGATGCAGAGACAAGATATGCTGGTGAACATAATGCAAAAGAATATCGGCACAGCTGACTGGAAAGTGGTGATGGGTGAGGAGTTTGGAAACCCCGAATGGTCTGATTTTGCCCTCATTTACGCCAGGTATGAGATATTTGGCATACCCGGTTATTTAGGCGTGATAGGACCTGCCCGTATGGATTACAAAGTGCTGATACCCAAGGTGCGGGACATTGCAAGGACTATCACCGAGACCACAAAACAAGGCGCTGTGGTTAGATATGAAAAATAAAACAATCAAAAGGAAAATATAAAATGAAAGAGAAAAAGACAAAAAAGGTCGAGACTGACGAAACAAATGTAAACCCTGATATAGTAGAAAAGACTTTGGAACAGGCAGAGATAGAGATAGCTGAATTTAAGGACAAATGGCTACGAACCCTTGCCGAATTTGAGAACTACCGCAAGAATTCTTTCAAAGAAAAGCAAGACTGGCTAAAGTATGCGAATGAAAAGATAATACTGGATATTTGTGAGGTTCTCGACAATTTTGAAAGAGCACTTTCCACTAAGGTTACCGCTAAAACGATAGAACCTTTTACAAAAGGTGTCAATATGATATTTCAGCAGTTAGAAGGCATTTTAAAAAAGAATGATGTGATAAAGTTAGACGCCAGCGGAAAAGAGTTTGACCCAAATTTCCACGAAGCCCTAGCCCACACGCCTTCGGATTTGCCTGAAAACAAGATAGTTGCGGTTATCCAAAACGGCTATATGATAGGCGAAAAAGTGATTCGCCCTAGCCGAGTAGCTGTTAGCAACGGTGAAAAGCCAGAGACGGAAATAGATTAAATTAGATATTAGAAATTAGAAATGAGGTGTCCTGCGCACGGATGTTAATTCCCCTCCAATCTGGAGGGGTGGACGCGCGAGCGGACGGGGCGGTTAAGTTTTCGTAGGGAACGATGCTTGTAGCGGAGAGCGTCCCGCTCTCCATTAAGGTTGGTTACGGACGATGTGCAATTCCCCTCCAATTTGGAGGGGTGGACGCGCCAGCGGACGGTGTGGTTAATAAAAATTATAAATTAGAAATGGTGGTGTCCTGCGGACGGATGTGTAATCCCACACCCCGTCAACGCAAGCGTTGCCACCCCTCTCCGAAGGAGCGGGGAAAAGTAAAATTAAATAAAAAAAATAAATGGAGGAAACTATAATGGGAAAGATTATAGGAATCGACTTAGGCACCACTAATTCGTGTGTGTCTGTAATGGAAGGTGGCAAACCGATAGTGATACAAAATGCAGAAGGAGCACGCACCACTCCTTCGGTTATCGGTTTTGCAAAGGGTGAAAGATTGGTCGGGCAAGTCGCAAAGCGGCAGCTCATCACAAATCACAAAAACACAGTGTATTCGATAAAAAGATTTATCGGACGCAATATCAATGAAGTGGGGGAAGAGACCAGCATAGTGGGCTATCAAGTAAAAGCAGCCCCAAATGGCGAAGTTCTGGTGCATATAGATGCCGAAAACAAAGACTTTACACCCCAAGAAATATCAGCTATGATATTGAAAAAAATGAAGGAAACAGCAGAAGCTTATCTCGGGACGACCATCACAGAAGCCGTCATCACTGTGCCTGCTTACTTTAATGACTCTCAACGCCAGTCAACCAAAGACGCAGGCAAGATAGCAGGTCTCGAAGTAAAAAGAATCATCAACGAACCGACCGCAGCAGCTCTAGCTTATGGACTACAAAACAAGAAAGCAAAAGCAGAAAAGGTAGCTGTTTATGACCTCGGCGGCGGAACTTTTGACATATCTATATTAGAAGTGGCAGACGGCGTGGTGGAAGTGCTTTCGACCAATGGCGACACTCACCTCGGCGGCGATGACTTCGACAAAGTGGTGATGGATTGGCTGATAGACAAGTTTAAAAAAGATGAACAGATAGACCTCAGCAAAGATTCACAAGCTATGCAAAGGCTAAAAGAAGCAGCTGAAAAGGCAAAAATAGAGCTGAGTGGAACTCAAACCACAAATATAAATCTGCCTTTTATCACTGCCAATGCATCTGGTCCAAAGCATTTGAATTATGACCTAACATTAGCTGATTTTAACCGCTTGACAGATCATCTAGTAAAGCGGAGCATAGAGCCTTGCAAAAAGGCTTTGACAGACGCGAAGTTAAAGGCAAACGAGATAAATGAGATACTGCTGGTTGGCGGTAGCACACGTATCCCTGCTGTGCAAGAAGCTGTCGAAAAATTCTTTGGAAAAAAGGCAAACCTGAGCATGAACCCTGATGAAGTAGTAGCCGTAGGTGCTGCTGTGCAAGGCGGTATATTAGGCGGTGACGAGGCTGTACAAGATATTTTGTTGCTTGATGTGACCCCGCTTACGCTTGGGCTGGAGACCCTCGGTGGCGTGCGGACACCTATCATAGATAGGAACACCACTATCCCGACCAAAAAATCGCAAGTGTTCTCGACCGCTGCCGACAATCAACCCGCTGTGACTATCCGCGTGCTACAAGGGGAAAGGCAGATGGCAGACGACAACAAGGTGCTGGGAAACTTCGATCTAGTCGGTATTCCACCCGCTCCTAGAGGCGTGCCACAGATAGAAGTTACATTTGATATAGACGCAAATGGTATCATGCATGTCAGCGCAAAAGACAAAGGCACAGGCAAAGAGCAGTCTATCAGGATAGAAAGACCAGGCTCTATCTCCGAAGATGAGATAAACAGAATGGTGAAAGAAGCAGAGCTGCACGCAGCCGAAGACAAGCTGAAAAAAGAACTGATAGAAAAGAAAAATGAACTGGATAACTTTATCTTTAACACCGAAAAAAGCCTAACAGAATACGGCGACAAGCTAACTGAAGACGAAAAGAAGGAAGTGGAAGAGGCTATCAAAGAAGCCAAAGAAAAGCTGGAATCTTGCAAAGTTGCCAGTGAATACGAAGAGGCTATCAAGACACTTTCCACCAAAGCACAAAAGCTTGGCGAGATTATCTACAAAAATATGCAAGAACAGCAAGCAGCTGGCGGTGCTGGACCAAACATAAACCCAGAAGATCTGGGTGGATTTGGTGCTCAGCCCGGTGGAGAAGCCCCAAAGAATGATGGTCCGATAGACGCAGACTTCGAAGTGGTCGATGAGGATAAAAAATAAATTATAAATTATAAATTATAAATGTGGCGTCCTGCGGACGGATGGGAGCACTTCGTGCAGTTGAGGCACGCAAGCGTGCGTTGAGGAGCTACGCTCGTTGAGGTACTGTGGACGGTGCGTAAATTCCCCTCCAAACTTGGAGGGGAGGACGCGCTAGCGGACGGGGTGGTTAAGCTAAATTAGAAATACTTGGTGTCCTTCGAACAGATAGATATCATATAACCACCCCGTCAACAAGTTGACACCCCTCCAAGTTTGGAGGGGAATTGTTGGTGTGCTTCGCAAGGATGAATACCCTCAAACCACCCCGTCAACAAGTTGACACCCCTCCAAATTTGGAGGGGAATAACACAAGGAGAAAAATATAAAAGATTTGGAAAAATATCGTCAGCAGTTTGTGCTGACAAATGTGCCGAATAAGGTCACAAGTATGCAGGAGATAGCGTTTGGTAGCTACTCTCTTTTTGTGCATTCGGAGCTCTATATCACAGTGGTAGAGAAAAACGACCGAAAGCTGGCTCTACTCGGTTCTATCTATGACTATCAAACGCCTGAAAACACGAATCAACAGATAGCTGAGGTGCTACTATCTTACCCAGACTACAGAAGTATCTTACGGAAAATGGAAGACTACTCAGGGCATTTTATCTTGATTTATAGAGACTCTGAGGAGTTTATTATCTGTGGCGACGCCACTTCTTCGCGGGAGATTTATTATGATGCAGACTTTCAGGCATTCGGTTCACAGCCGAAGCTATTGTGCGAGTTTATAGACCCCATCACGCATACAAACAAGGATTTGATAGATTTTTACGGCTCAAAATTATTCACAAAAGAAAGGTTATTTATAGGCAATACTACCCATTTTCAAAACATAAAACACCTGTTACCAAATAATTATGCAGATATAAATCGCAAGCAAATATGCCGATATTTTCCTGCAGTGCCGCTTACACCTCACAAGATGAGCGATGTAGTGCCTCAAATCTGCGATATGTTACGTGGCTTTATCACAGCTGCTAGCCTACGCAAAAAGCTTTTTTTAGCACTCACGAGCGGGTATGACAGCCGACTTTTATTTATGGCGAGCCTGCACACAGACAGCAAATATTTCGTCTATAAAAACAAAAAAATGACCAGCAAACACCCGGATATAGTTATCCCAACTCTACTGTCAAAGCAGTATGGCAAGTCTTTTGAGGTTATCGAAAGTCTCGATGAGTATGAAGATATGACCGGTAGCGTGGACTTCCCTTTAGACATACCCAAGCGGGTTAAATTTCGCCCTGACCATCTGTATATAAATGGAAATATCAGCGAAATAGCAAAAAACCAATATGCTATAAGGCATAGAATCACACCAGAAATTTTGACGAGTATTCGCGGATACACCGGCTATCGTGCACCGAACCTTTTATACAGTTACTGGCTGGCAGATGCTTATAAACACTGTGAGTTTATGGGCTACAACACAGCGGATATGTTCAATTGGGAGGACAGCAAGGGCATCTGGTTCGCAAAGGCACTCACAGCCGATTTTGCGATAGGTATCGACTCTTTTACCCCTTACAACTCCCACAAACTACTGTCCTTGCTACTTTCGGTGAATGCAAAATATCGGAACAAACACTATCATTTACTTTACAGAAATATTTTGAAAAACTTTTCAAAAGACGCTCTAAAATACCCGATAAACCCCGGTTTCAAGAGCAATATATATAAATTTATGACTATAATCGGAGTTTTTAACGCCATAAAGATAATTTATCTAAAATATGGTGTGAAAACTTTTTTACAAAAAATAAAGAAAAAAGAGGAATAAAATGGCAAAAAGAGATTATTATGAGGTGCTCGGCATAGAGAAAAACGCCGATGACGATGCTATCAAGAAGGCTTATCGCAAGCTGGCTATGATGTATCACCCCGACAAGAACAAAGACAACAAAGACGCCGAAGAGAAGTTCAAAGAGGCTTGCGAAGCCTACGAAGTCCTAAGCGACAAAGATAAGCGGGCGCGATATGACCAATACGGGCATGCTGGTATGGAAGGGGCTTTTGGTAGCGGAGGTTTCCGCTGGGAAGACTTCACCCACCAAGGTGATTTTAGCGATATATTCGGTGGTTTTGAGTCTATATTTTCTCAGTTTTTCGGCGGTGGTGGTAGCTTTCGCAGTGGTGGAGGCGGCGGTCAGCCACGCGGAGAAGACCTGCGAATAGAGCTGTCGTTGAATTTAAAAGAAATCTACGAAGGTGTAACCAAGACTATCAAGATAAATGTCAAAGACGCTTGCACCACTTGCAATGGCTCTGGCTCGAAGGACGGTATCACCACAAAATGCACCCAGTGCGGTGGACACGGTCAGGTGCGAGTGGTTCGGCAGTCTATATTCGGAAATATGCAGACTGTCAGCACCTGTCCCAGCTGTCGTGGTGAAGGGACTATCGTTAAAAATAAGTGCACAGCTTGCAACGGCGAAGGCAGGGTCTCACAATCTAAAAGCGTGGATATAAATATCCCAAAAGGAGTAGCGGAAGGGCAATATGTCCGCGAAAAAGGGAAAGGAAACGCTGCTCCTCGCGGTGGCGTGCCCGGTGATATATTGGTGGAAATCCGCGAAAAAGAAGATGACTTCTTAAAGCGCGATGGAGCAAACCTCTTTTGTGAATACCCCATCACTTTTACCCAAGCAGCACTCGGAGACGAGGTGTTAGTCCCCACTATCACTAAAAAAATAAAGCTGAAAATACCTGCTGGAACGCAGTCAGGCAAGATGTTTAAGATCAGCGGACAAGGACTGCCAGTAGTTCAGTCGGCATTGGTAGGAGATTTTTATGTGCAGATAAAGGTCGTTACGCCCACGAACCTATCAGCCGAAGAGATAAAGATATTAGAGCAGTTCAAAGTATTTGACAGCAAAAGAGACTTGAATATAGGAAATAGTATAGTAGATAAGATAAAAGGGTTTTTTAAAAATTAGAAATTAGAAATGTGGTATGCTCCGCACGGATGAAAGCACTTCGTGCAGTTGAGGACGCTTCGCGTCGTTGAAAGTTGATAGGGTTGCGGACGATGTGTTATTCCCCTCCAATTTTGGAGGGGTGGACGCGCCAGCGGACGGGGTGGTTAAAAACATCCTTCACATTCTGCG
Organism: Candidatus Cloacimonadota bacterium; assembly: GCA_009782695.1. Taxonomy (GTDB): domain Bacteria; phylum Cloacimonadota; class Cloacimonadia; order Cloacimonadales; family WRIO01; genus WRIO01. The sequence continues at coordinate 4,766 of WRIO01000003.1, read as the reverse complement.
AAGCAGACACATCATTCACATCTACTTTAACCACCCCGTCCACCAACTTCGTTGGTAATTACAAATGACTAAATACCAATGAGTTGTAATTTGTCCTTTGTAACTTGTCACTATTTATAGTCCACCCCTCTCCATAGGAGCGGGGAAAAAATATTGTGCCCTTCGGACGGATATGTCGGAACGATGTTCAAAACTTCACGATAGCTTCTTTTTTTAGCACATAGCTGTCGTAATATTTTTTGGTAAAATCGTTTTCGGGTTTAGCCAGCTCTGGGTCGTCTTCTATCAGCAAAAAAGCGTCTTGTCGGGCTGTGTTTAGCCATCCTTGATCGGTTATCAAGTTTGCAAATTTAAACTCTGGAAGCCCTGATTGTGCTGTGCCAAACATATCCCCCGGTCCCCGCAGCTCCAGGTCTTTTTCAGCTATGATAAAGCCGTCATTGGTAGTGGTCATAGTGCGTAGCCTTTCCTTACCTATCTCACTCATCGCATAAGCTATCAAGTAGCAGTAGGCTTGGTCGGCACCGCGTCCCACCCTGCCACGTAGCTGATGTAGCTGTGCCAGCCCAAACCTTTCGGCGTGTTCTATCACCATCACTGAGGCATTTGGCACGTCTATGCCGACTTCTATCACAGTGGTTGAGACCAGAATTTTGGTCTGACCCGACACGAATGAAGCCATGATCTCGTCTTTTTCTTTTGCCTTCATCTGTCCATGCAGTATAGCCGAAGGAAAGCTCGGGAATAGTGTCTCTTGTATCTCTTTATATAGTGATTCTGCGTCTTGTAGCTCTATCTTTTCAGACTCTTCTATCAGCGGACAAACGAAATAAATCTGCCTACCCTTTTCGAGCTCTTCCCTCAGGTGAGTGTAAATCTTACTTTTTTGATTGCCGTATACTAGCTGAGTTTTGACAGGTTTACGGGTGGGCGGCAGCTCATTTATGGAGCTGATGGTCATATCTCCAAACACAGTCATAGCGAGCGAACGGGGTATGGGGGTTGCCGAAAGATAAAGCAAATCCGGGAAGCCGTGCCTGGTGGAGAGCTGTGAGCGTTGTGCCACGCCAAATCTATGCTGTTCGTCTATTACTATCAGGCTAAGCCTCGCAAACACCACATCCTTTTGGAAAAGGGCGTGAGTACCGATAGCTATATTTATATTACCCTCTGCGATAGCCTGTTTATCGGCTTTTTTCTGCTTCGAGACACCACCTTTTATCAGGCAGATATTGACGCCTTCGATATCTTTGGTTAGCTGCGATATAGTGTGAAAATGCTGTTCTGCTAATATCTCTGTGGGTGCTATCAGAGCAGTTTGATATCCGTTTTCGATAGCTAAAAATATCGCAAAGAGGGTTACTATAGTTTTCCCTGCTCCCACATCACCTTGCAGTAGCCTACTCATGGGCTTTTCAGAAACCATATCAGTATAAATCTCATTTATCACTTTTTTTTGGGCATTTGTCAGGGTAAAGGGGAGCTTCTGTTTTAGGGTTTCCACTAGCTGATTTTGGTGAGAATAAAAATGCCGTTTTTGCTTGATTACATCGGCTTTATCACGGGTATTTCGAGCTATCATGATCTGCAGATAAAAGAACTCTTCATACACGAATCGGGCTTTTACACGTTGAATATATTCAGGTTGCAAGGTAAAGTGCATTTTCTGTAGAGCAGTTTTCCTGTCTAAAAAATGATATTTTTCTATAATATCTGCGGGCAAGGTCTCGTCTATGTTTTGGTGAAACAGCGCAAAAGCTGCATAAACAGCGTTCCGAACTATATTCTGTGTCAATCCAGTGGTTAGGGCATATAGTGGCAACACGCTTCTATCAGCCCAAAAATCGTGGTTTAGCTCCTCTTTCTCTTCCTCTATCTGCGGATGTGCCAGCTGCAGATTACCATTGTATTCCGACACATGCCCGGTTACGCGTATCGTGTTTCCCGGTGACAGAAGCTTGGTTACCCACTTTCCATACCGAAACCACATACATTCCAGCTGGCGATGTTCGCGGTCTGTTACGATGGCTTTTAGTTGCTTTTTACCGCTTTTTGTGGTCACTTCTTGCACATTGTAAACCTGCAATTTCATAGAAACGAATTGCCCGACTTTTAGATGCCGAATCTGAGCGTCGGTCTGGTGCAGTAGATAATCTCGCGGGAAGTATTCCAGCAGGTCATTCACCGCTAAAATACCCATATTTTCAAAAAGCTTCGCACGAAAATCTCCTACTCCTTTCAGGAATTTAACTTCTGTGTCTCGTGGCATATATTCCATATATTTTACTCTCTTTTTCCATAAAAAAAAACACGGCTTTTTAGTCAAGTTTTATGTTTTGTAAGACAGTCGTAGCAGAGTCAACAATCCCGGCGAAAAATGATGTGAGGAAGGTAATAAAGTGGTAACCCATAGGGGAATCGAACCCCTGTTCCCGGACTGAGAATCCGGTGTCCTAACCGCTAGACGAATGAGTCATATAGCAAAAGATATAAATATCGCAGGCGATGATGATTTGGCGACCCCACGGGGAATCGAACCCCGGTTGCAAGAATGAAAATCTTGAGTCCTAACCGCTAGACGATGGGGTCTCACTGCCAAAAGAATGGTGATCCTGGATGAATTCGAATCATCGACTCCCTGCTTAAAAGGCAGGTACTCTACCGCTGAGTTACAGGACCGCATAAATCACATTTTGACATAGCGAACTATATCAAGCGTCAATTTTCTAAAATGGGGGTTTTTTGTCAAGCATAATTTTATGATTCTGAAAAAAAGTCACAAAATCAAAGCAAAAGTCCCTGCTGAGATTAGCAGCCCGCCGATGACCGTCTTGGCTGTCAAAGGTTCGCCCAGCACTGTAAACGCCAGCACGATAGCTATCACCACACTAAATTTGTCCACAGGTATGACCTTGCTGGCATCACCTATCTCCAGAGCATAAAAGTAAAACAACCAAGATAGACCGGTAGCTAACCCCGACAAGACTAAATATATCCACCCCTTTTGCGAAATACCCGCTATCTCCGTCTGACGACCTGTCACAAACACTATCAGCCATGCCATGACTAAGATAACTACTGTGCGTATGGCAGTAGCGAGGTTCGGATTTACTTCCCTCAAGCCAAGCTTCGCTAAAATCCCTGTCAGAGCAGCAAAAACAGCTGCCAATAAAGCATATAAAACCCACATAAAAACTCCTTTTTGCTGTGTATTCTTTTTTGATAAGCTCTTTTTTGTCAAGTGAAATCGTCCGAAAGGGTCTGAATGCGATGTTTTTTTTTCTAAATCTAAAAAATGACTTTTGCAAGCTCTGCCTAGCGGTAGAGGGGTAGAAAAAATAATATGCTTGACAAAAAACCTGCGTATTTTAGAGTGACTTCACCTAAAAAATATACCGTAGGAGTGAAGATGGATATAGTGAATAAACTACAAGATAGTCTAAAAAAGATAGGAAGAACACCGAGTGCGGGTCACCCGAAATTACAAGATATCAGGAGACTTTCTGCCAAAGCTTTTCAAGGTCTCGAAGACAAAGGCATAGAGAATGTCCTTTCTATATGCGAGACACTACTAAAAGAAAAAGATTATTGCCTAAATGTGATAGCTTATGACTTTGCCTACCGGGTGCGTAAACAGTATAATGACAAGACATTTGATATATTTGAAAATTGGCTTTTGAAATATATCAGAGATTGGAACGACTGTGATGATTTTTGCACTCATGCCTTTTCTGAGCTAATAAAGAAAGACAAAAAGCTGACCGACAAAGTAGTAAAATGGGCGAAAAATCACGAATTTGCTGTGCGAAGAGCAACGGCTGTGATCTTGATACCCCTGATCAGGATGAATAAATACGCAGGCATCAATCCCTTTGGTATAGCGAATCTGCTGATGAATGATGAACATGATCTGGTGCAAAAAGGCTACGGCTGGATGCTAAAGGTTTACGGAGAAAAAGAGCCGACTTTAGTGTATGAATATCTAAAAGAGAACCGCAGCAAGATGCCTCGCGTAGCATTTCGTTATGCTATGGAAAAGCTGCCCACGAAGATGAAAAGAGAACTGATGGCATTGTAAGAAGCAGCTATGAAAAAAGAAATAAGTATAGATTTAACAAAGAATTTTTTGGAAATACAAAGAATACTTAGCGACGACTTTTTTTCAGACAGGACTATACAAATGATCACTCCTACACCACAAAATGACTGCTCAAATTATTTACGTCAGCAAAGCTTTGAAGAAAGAGAAGTTATATGCAGACAGTCCTTTGATCTGTTGCTATTTTGGGTGAGGTCTGGAGAAGTTGAGATAGATTTTTTTGAACGATTTATGTCCATAGCTGTGATGTTTCGTGGCAGAATAGAGGTGCCGATAGACGATCTGATACTACCACAGCTAATAGAAATGATGAGTGTGGGTGAATACAAAGATCACGCTATATATACCACACTCGAAATCTACTCGAAAAACCCCGATTTACTATCGAAAAAAACTACGATTTTAAGCTAATAAACTGTAAACAATCTACACAGGTTGCACTCGATACCCTGATATCATTGGGTTGACTGCTACAAAGAGGAGAATATGGGAAAACCACTGATTATAGTAGAATCGCCTGCAAAAGCGAAAACAATAGGCAAATACCTGGACAACAAATTCACTGTAAAAGCTTCTATGGGACATGTGCGTGATTTGCCAAAGAATGAAATAGGTGTAGATTTAGAAAACAACTTTGCACCCACTTATGTCACCGATAAAACAAAAT
>WRIO01000002.1 GCA_009782695.1 Candidatus Cloacimonadota bacterium | reverse complement strand
CGCGGCTTTTTATTTATCCCTTTAGCACTAAATAGGCTAAAAATGATATAGCAAGAGGGCTGATAGAATTCATGATAGCCAGTATATTCTTTATAAATTCTGAGCTTTTGCTTAGCTTTTCCAGCCTTTTATTTTGGATATTTTCGTGCTCTATTTTGAAAAAGCGTTCAAACTCACACAGCTTTATATACCTGAGGTCGTTTTCTCTGGTGCAACGGTATTTTTGGCTCTCTATTTCTATCAGTCGTCGGTTCGTCTCATCTAATTTTGTGTGGATCACACGTATATCATTCTGTATAATTTCGATATTTCTTTGTAACATCTGTATAGCTTCCATCCTTCTATCTCCTTTTAAAAATGGAAGGGAATACATTTTCTCTTTTTGAGTGACACAAGGGGGAAATAAAATTAGAAATTAGAAATTAGAAATGCGGTGTGCTAGTCCAACTTCATTGGAAATTACAAAGGACAAATTACATGTCATTGGTGTTTTGTCATGTGTAATTACCAACGAAGTTGGTGGACGGGGTGGTTTGAATATTTTCATTGGTGCGCAGCACACGGCATTTATAATTTATAATTTGCTATGCAACTTTTCGGCTCTATCTATGTTATATTTTCATTAAGAGATATAAAAAATGCTACGTTCATTGATGAGAAAAGTTTTTCGGCTGATTCCCCTACGACAGTTTGTGTTTATTTTGATGTCAAACTGCTTTCCGAAGTATATATACAGCGGAGGCACACAAGGGTCGGATTCTGCCAGATACTGTTATGCCGTTTGGTTGCGGCATTTAGTTCTGTCATTTCAAAATGGTTTAGAAGCGGTTCCACAGCGAGTGGCGGAATTTGGTCCTGGCGATTCTCTGGGTATCGGGCTAGCAGCTCTCCTTTCCGGTAGTGCAGAATATACAGCTTTTGACAGTCTTTCACACGCAAATACAGAGCGAAATCAAAAGGTATTGCACGAGCTGGTAGCATTGTTTTCGGAGAGAGCCAATATCCCCGATGAGCAGGAATTCCCAGATATGAAGCCATTGCTACACGACTACTCCTTCCCGGTGCATATACTTCCCGAAAATCTACTGCAAAACACCTTGAAAAAAGAAAGGATAGCTAATATAGAATCAGCTCTTTTAGCCGAAAATCAACCTGAAGTCAAAATATCATATTTTGCCCAGTGGCAGACCCACAATATTCCGGAAAATAGTGTAGATTATATCATCTCCCAGCGTGTGCTAGAGCATATAGACAGCTTGGCAGGCACTTATCACCTTTTTTCTAAAATACTATCTGCTGGTGGGATGATGTCCCATGATATAGATTTCCGCAGTCACCGACATTCTAAATACTGGAATGGGCATTGGGCTTTTTCTGATAAATATTGGAAACTCATTTGCGGGAAGCTCCCTTATCTGCTAAACAGACAAACCTACTCAGAGCATGTGTTACTGATACAGCAGGCTGGCTTGAATATAATCTATGAGGACAAATATGCAGATATCTCTACTCCCGCTATAGACAGAAAAAAGCTGTCACTACGCTTTTCAAACATGTCAGACGATGATCTTCAAACCCAAACAGCATTTATCATAGCCAAAAAATGATCTGCGTAGGGAAGGCAACCCTTGCCAACCGAATCTCCACTTCCATCTCGTATTAATGCAGAGGGGAATTGCTCCTCACCCGTAAAAAACTAATTAAATATAACTTATAACCTCTATTGAAATTATCATTTTCTCTTCTTTAAATTTATCTTTTTTGATGTTTTATAACGCTATGATAAATAATATGTTTGCACAACGAGCAAGCAAGGAGGGTCGGAGAAGGTGAGAGCTAGTCCGAGCCTCCTTGCTTGTTCCTTCTATTAAAGTGCTATAAATTATGGCGATACAAAGCACCATAAAAAAATATTTTATAAGTGCCTTTAAATGATAGCTTTATAGGTAAATTAGAAATTAGAAATTAGAAATATGGTGCACTTCGTGCAGTTGAGGCACGCAAGCGTGCGTTGAAGGTTGAGATAAACACATCCTTCACATCGTGCATAGCACACCTCATTTCTCATTTCTAATTTCTAATTTACTTCCATATATCCTATGATCAAGACATTGTCGCCATAGATTTCGACAGAGGTATTTCTCAGGGGGATATGCTTTTCTAGAGAGGGGATATTCAGGTTTTGGAATACGTTTTGATTTCCTCCCAGTATCTTGGGGGCTATAAAGTAACAGATTTTGTTTACAAAGTTATTTTGGATCAGGTAGGAATTTAGGGTAGTTCCTGCTTCCACCATGATCGAGGTGATTTTCCACTGCCCCAGTATATAAAACACTTCCGCCAAATCCAGCTTACCATTTTCAGCTGCCACGGGGGTGAGGGCTATCATACTGTCCTTTTGACTGGCGATAAATTTATTTAGTTTTGCGAAGTTACCGGTTGTTTTGATAGATTTGTCATAAAACACGATGGTTTTATACTTATCTATCGAGTTCAAGATAGCGGATGTGAGCGGTATCTCGAGCTTTGGGTCGAGGATCAATCTGATAGGGTGCTTTACTTCATCTATGTCATCGAGGCGAACATTACAGAGGGGGTCGTCTTTTAGCACAGTGTTTACAGTGGTCATTACAGCGTCTACCTCGTTTCGTAGCTGGTGGACTTTCTTGCGGGCAGCTTTGCTGGTTATCCATTTGGAGTCGCCATTTTCAGCTGCTATTTTGCCGTCTAAACTGGCGGCATTTTTTAGTATAATGAAGGGTCTTTGAGTAGTTATCCACCAGAGATATGTCTCCAGCTGTTGTGATATTTCATTTTCATAAAAGTGATATTCTACATTTATACCTGCTTTTTTTAGAGCTTCAAAGCCTTTTCCGTTTACTAGTGGGTTTGGGTCTTTGATGCCCACATAGACATTTTTGATATTTGCTTTTATGATAGCGTCTGTGCAGGGGGGAGTTTTTCCTGCGTGACAGCAAGGTTCCAGAGTAACATACAGGTCTGCGTTTAGCGGGTCTTGCATGCAGTTTTTTAGCGCTTGGATCTCAGCGTGGTCTTTGCCATAAGGTTGGGTGGCGCCAGTGCCTATCACTCTGTTATTTTTGACTATGACCGCCCCAACGTTTGGGTTTGGGTTCGTTTTCCCTCTCATTTTTTCGGCTTCGGCTATAGCCATGATCATATAATCTGATATATACATAAAAGACTCTTTTTGTCTGTGTAATATAGACAGCTCATCTCAGCAGTCACATGTAAAAGGGCGTAAATACATCACCTTTTATTCTGTGCAGCTGGGCTGTTTAAAAAATTTATCTATCTTTTTTAAAACTAAAATAAAACCTATCACGACCCCACTAAATGTCGCTATCGCGAGGCAAAGTATCTTGTATCCTAGATAGCGGTCTAGAAAAAACCCCGCAGCGCAAGATACAGTCACAGAAATCATCATAGTGACTGCACTAGAAGCAAGCGTGTTTACTACCCGCACTGCTTCGTTATTTGTTTTCCAACCAGTTAGGTTTTTGTGTAGGGTTTTTAGATTCATTATTGCGTGCGTTTTCTCCCATACGGCTGGTGCCATTGAATATAGCGCCTGTATCCACTTGCAATTTAGCGGTGACCACATCACCTGTAATGACGGCAGTTTTCGCTAGTTCTATCACTTTTGAGACATTGATATTGCCGGTCACTTTACCTGCTACATACAGCTCATTTCCTTTGATATCGCCTTCTACATTTGCACCTTCTGTTATGCTGACAAATGTGTCTGTTTCTATGTTTCCCACCACATGACCGTCTACGCGAATACTTTCTTTGGTTACGATATTTCCGACTATTTTGCAGGTCTTACCTATCAAAGTAGTGATGGTTACGGTTTTGTTTTTTTCAGCGAACATAAGCTCTCCTTTCTATGTAATATTATTTTAATTTTTATATTTTGCTATTTTCATGATGGAATTTGGCTCCACAGGGTCATTGCCAAAATAAATTTGGAAGTGGAGGTGCGGGTTTGTGCTGTTCCCTGTGTTTCCCACTGACCCAACTTCTTGCCCTTTTTCGACAAATGTATTTACGGATACTCGGAACTGGTCGAGGTGTGCATATAAAGTTTTGTATGAATTTAGGTGGTCTATCAGTATCACATTTCCCAGATTTTTGTCCTCGTAGCAGGCTATCACGATACCCGCTCCAGCGGAAAAAATCTTAGTTCCCTTCGACGCAGATAGATCTATCGACTGGTGGTTTGAGTTAAATTCTTTTGACACAGCATAGCTAGACTGCAGGGGGACAAAATCAGGAATGAATCTGGCTAAGTTCGTCATAGTGGAAAGGGCAGAAAGCAATGTGGGGTTGTCACTTTGGGCAGTGATATGCAAAGATTGATTCTCTTTTAGGGTCTCCACATCTTCTTTCAAGCTGGTATTTTCTAGACGAAGCAACACTAAGCTGTCGGCAAGTGCTTCGCTTTTATCGTGATAAGCCAGCAGCCTTTTTTCCAAAAGAGCGTTGTGGACCATACAGTAAATAGTGGTCGTCAGCAGTAAAATGAGAAAAATATAATATATCTTTTTTTTCATCTCTCCAGTAAATCGTTTATAGCAGCAGTTCTATTTATTATCTTTCAAGCTAGTGGCTATCAAGTCTAGCTCATCAGCACTTTGGAAAGCTATGACTATCTCGCCTGCACCATTCTTTTTTTCTTTTATTTTGACAGGGTAACCTATCATGCCCGATATGTTATTTTCTATATCTCTGATATATTTTGGCTCTAATATTTTGCTTTTCGGTGGCTTTTTCACCTTCCCTGTCTCGGCATTGTAGGCAGGGGCTTCTTCCTCTGCTTTTCGCACAGTATATTGCTTCGTAACTATATCGCGGGCAAATTCTTCTTGCTTTTCTTCGCTAACCGATAGTATAGCCCTGGCATGACCAGATGAAATCTCTTTGTTCTCTATCATAGCCTGTATACCCTCGCTGAGCTTCAGCAGTCGCAGAGCATTCGTGACAGTGGCACGGTCTTTGCTCATGATCTTCGCCACATCCAGATGAGTCAGGCTAAATTCGTCTATTAGCTGCTGATAGGCGCGTGCTTCTTCTATCGGCGTAAGGTCTTCACGTTGCACATTTTCGATGATAGCCAGCACTAACCTTTCTTTTTCGGTTACAGCTCTGATATACACAGGTATGGTGGTCAAGCCCGCCATTTTACAGGCTTCGAGCCTTCTTTCCCCTGCTATTAGTTCATAGTCAGTATCGCTATTTTGGCATACCACTATCGGCTGTATCAAGCCATTTTCCTTTATCGACTCTGATAGCTCTTGCAATTTTTCTTGGTCAAACTTCTTGCGTGGCTGATATTTATTTGCCTTGATATAGCTGACATCGACAGTGGTGACACCGCCGGGAACTGGCTCTTCTACATCAGGTATCAGCACTTCTATACCACGACCGAGTCGGCTCATTTTGCTGCTCATCTTTGTATCACCTCCATAGCTAAATGTAGATAATTTTGGGCGCCGGGTGATTTTACATCGTAGTGAAATATAGTTTTGCCGAAGCTCGGGGCTTCAGATAGTTTTACATTACGCACTATTACTGCCTTGAACACCTTTTCTTTGAAGTAATTTTTGACCTCTATTGCCACTTGATTTGATAGATTTAGTCGCTTGTCAAACATAGTAAGAACCACGCCCAAAATGTTGATAGTTGGGTTTAGGTTCTTTTGGATCAAGCGGATAGTGTTTAGCAGCTGGCTAACCCCTTCCAGAGCGTAATATTCGCACTGTATGGGTATGATGACGTCTGTGCAAGCGGTCATAGCGTTTACAGTAAGTAGCCCGAGCGAAGGGGGACAGTCTATCAAGATATATTCATAGTTGTCCTTTATATTTTGCAATGCTACTTTTAGCTTTTGTTCGCGGGCAAATTCGCTAACCAGATCTATTTCGGCGCCTATCAAATCGATATTACTGCCTATAATGTCTAGATTCTCAAAATCGGTTTTTATTACAGCTTTATCCGCTGTTTCTTTGTTTAGCAAGATATCATAAGAGTGTGTCTGAAGCTTTGTTTTATCTATGCCTAGCCCTGACGTGGCGTTGCCCTGTGGGTCTAGATCTATCAGCAATGTTCTCTTTTCATAGATACTCAGAGCTGCTGCTAGATTTACAGATGTAGTGGTCTTTCCCACTCCACCTTTTTGGTTTACTATTGTTATGATTTTACCCATTTTTTATCTCCACAATATTCCTTTCTGTAGCTTTTCCTTCGGGGTCACAGAGGTTTACCCCCGACCCAACTTTGTGTATGCGATGATTCGCAAAAGCTGATACATCCTCATAGTTTCCCGATTTATACAAATAAATCACACCTGTCCTTTTTAGCACGCGCAACAGAGAAACCGCTATGGTAGGCGTGATTTTTACAGCCCGCGATATGATGATATCAAAGGCTCCCTGATACTGCTCAGCGGGCAACTCTTCTATCCTGCTGCTCAAAAAATGCACATCCGAAATCTGCATGTATTCTGTGATCTTTCGCAATGCTTCTATCTTTTTGGTTGTGCTGTCTAAAAATGACATATCTATATCAGCCTGTGCTATTTTTAGCGGAAGACCAGGTAAACCTCCGCCTGTGCCGAAGTCTAACACCCTTTTCCTCGACCAATCATGGCATACTTCAAAGACGCTGAGAGAATCTGCAAAATGTCTGACCCATATCTCTTCAGGCTGCATTTTGCGTGAAAAAAGATTGATATTCTGATTCAACTCTTTTAGTTTGATGTAATATTTATCAAATTTCTCGATCACAGTATCGCTGTATAAACCGAGCTGAATCAGATATTCGCACAATACTCCTCTACCTACAACCATAAAGCCATTTATTTTTTTGGCTTGTTTCTGTCAACTGAAAAATCATTTATTTGAAATGAGAAATTTGAAAGATGGAGCACTTCAGGCAGTTGAGGCACGCAAGCGTGCGTTGAGGAGCTTCGCTCGTTGAGAGCTGAGATAAACACTTCCTTGCGCCTTCTGCGAAGCAGACAAATGTCCCATATCGTTTTGGTGGTGTCTTGTGGTTTTTTAATCCCACATACAGACCAAGAATATATCAAAATATCAGCACTATACAACTGCATCGACTTTGTAAAAAATATAATTGAAACAAGGATATAAGGAGACTGTTTAATATTAGAAGGCAACCTGCTATGGAACTCCCGATGAAGTAGTGGGTTTGTCTTTTTATATTATTTAGGAGGACAAATGAAAAAACTAATAACAATAATAATACTCGCTCTGCTGATAGCTACTGCTGGTGCAGAGGAAACAGTATATAGGAAAATGACTGCAGAGGAGCTGACCAGAGAGGCAGAGACAGAATTAGGAGCTTTAATAGATGATATACAAATTTTTCATACCAACCCTATAAGAATTTCGGGCATAATTAGTAGTATAAACGCTGACAATTCTTTATGGATAGATGGGTATAATGAGACCAACTATATTTTAATGAGATTTGCAGTTTCTGAAAAACATAGATTTAAAAGAATACAAACTGAAACAAACAGACATTTTGGAGAAACAATTTTTGAAGGCTATGTGGCTGGTGACATAATAACTGTGGTCAGTTCAGAATATAAATTTGTTAATAATTATAGGGGTAACATAGTTTATATTTCCAATGCAGTAGTTATTGACTAAATAGACTATCAACTGTGGTTACAGCTCTTTTCCACCGTGGTGACCATCTCGCTTTTCCAATATCATAATCTTTGTTATTTGGACCCCAGCAATACACATATTCTTCCCAGGCTGCCTTTTCTGACTCTATTTTCGCACTCGGAATTACACGCGTCCCATGTTTCAAAGGTAAATACCTGGCAAACATCACTGCGACCAAATCAAAATCTTTAGATAAGAACATATCGTGGACTATAGTTGTTTTTGCATCCTTGTTGTCTTTTATTTTTTCCCAATCTATTGGCTCTTGAAATACATGTGTTGTAGTTTCAGGTTTTATGTATTTTTCAAGAATTGCGTCTGCTCTTTCTAAAAAGAAATCTTCACCTTTTGTCGTTTTAAAAGCATCCCCTAATGTCTTATGTTTTATTTGAAACAAACTTCGGGAGGACTCTGACTTATCTTTGGCTATACGCCCTTCGGCATCTGTTTCTTGTAGCATTATAGCAAGCAAAAAACATATAATGTCTTTATTTATAAGTGGCATACTGTCCTCTCTCAAAGTGGCTAACTCTTCCAATCCTTCTTTTATTAGATAAAAAGCTTCACTATCTGAATATTTTTCTTTTAACTCTACACTCATACTTCCTCTCTTATTATTTTATTTATTTCTGTTATAGATTTTATCACTACTGCCACACCGCCCATAGCCTCCACCATTTGTAGCCAGTTCTCTTGTGCTGGTGACAGCTTGCCTTTTTCAGATTTGACTTCGATGCTGACAAACTGTGCTATCTGCTGTCCGACCATTTCCTCTGTAATGGTGACTGCTTTCAAGCCGATTATATCAGAGCTACCAACACACAAACCATATTTCACAGGCGTGCCGTTTATATCTAATAGCATACCCACATTATTCCTAAATAACCGATATTCGGGCAGGCATCCGATTGTTTTTAATATCTGCTGTTGCAGGTGCTTTTCTGTCATATTAAAACAAAAGTCCTACTTTTTTATATCTCTTATACGGCTCATACTCGTCAAACATAATGCTATTAAAGATAGAGCGTAAATTCACATAGCGAGCATAATGTTTTTGATATGGATCATCCTTCTTGTATTTCATCACAAATGGCATAGCACCTATTTCCCGCAGATATTCTACCCTTTCAAAGTCCTCTGCTTGTGTGCTATTATATCCTATCAGAATGAAAAACTGCATATTTTTTGAAGGTATCCCTGCATCATTGCAAATCTTTATTCCTTGTTTTATCAGTTCTTTGTCTTTGATATTATCCCAAGCAAAGCTGATATATCTTTGCTTGAATTTGACATTGTAATAATTACATTTTGCCAGTAGCTGTGCTTGTTCGGGTGTTATGTTTCGGATATTTATTCCTTGTTGAAAACAGACTTTCAGCTTTAAATCTATTATTCTTTGCAGGTTTTCATTCCAAAACTCTCCGCCAAAGAAGTCATTGTCAAGCAGTAGCAGTTTGTTTGTGCCTTTTGGGTTCACAAGTATTTCGTCTATTGTGTTATAAGGATAAGGTTTTCCTTCTTTTTTAGGCACGACACAGAAACCACAAGCATTTCGGCAACCTTTTTGGGTAAATCCTAAATGATAGTCACAGTCAGAATATAGTGTATAGCTTGGTGTGGCCTTTTCTATCTCTGGTGGTAGTTTGTTACTATGGTCTATCCCAGTCCCGCCGAATATAGTTCTTTTGGGAAATTGTGGCATCGGACTAAAATCAAATATCTTGCTTGCATATATTGTGTCATATTCGCTTTCGAACAATTCACCTTCATATCTGCAAACAGTGTCACCTTTGCTCTCGTGATAGCCTGCTATTTTCATAAGTGCAAAGTTCGGCATAGAGCCGTCTATTTGAGCGATGGCTATTTTTGGCATTTATATATCTCTTTTTATTTGAAATGGTTTCCATTCAGGAAAGTTCTTGTCGATTGTATTTAGGCTATCTTCTGTGACTTTCACTTCGCTGTTTTTTTACTAAATAACGACACAATAGCATTATATATGCCTGCTATCATAATAGGCACAGAAAATATCAGCATAGCCAATCCAATCTCAAACGCATTTATATCATTAGTCTTATTTAATTTGTTAATATCCGATAAAGTTTTCATACCAAATGTCTTGCCTTCCATATCCTTTAAATTCAAAATCCGCCTCCTTTATTTATTCTGCTATTATAAACATAATACGCCCAGCCCGGCTTTTTGCCTGTTTTCTTTGCTATAACCAATAGCTCTGGGAGTGTCCGTGCCATTCCTTGCTCTTTTCTATTCTGTTTCCGTATTTTCTCAAGCTCTATCCTTTGCAGCTCGCCCTCTTTTATTTCTAGTTCTTTTTCAGACACCTCAGGTTCAGAACCACAGACCTGGCACTTCGCACCAGTCAATATGACAAAGCATTTTTTACAGCGTTTTATAGAGGGCAGAGCCTCCAAGCTTTTTGCCCTTTTATGTCCGCCCTCTAATGTCCAATCAGTGATATTTTCTATTGCTCCGTGCCGAAATATGTTATTCGCGTGGTCAAGGACTATGCAGGTTGATTTGCCTTCTGCTATGCGAAGCCCTCGCCCGATTTGTTGCATAAAAATGACCAGCGATTGTGTAGGGCGGAGAGATATTACACAGTCAACTGCTGGCACATCAAAACCTTCAGACAGCAAGTCAACCGATACAAGAACCTTTATCTGTCCATTTTTTAGCTTGTTTATAATCTCTACTCTTTGCTCGCCCGTCATAGTGCCGTCAATATTCGCCGATGGGATGCCTGCTTCGTTGAACTGCCTTGCCACATTTTCAGCGTGCTTTATAGATATGCAAAAACACAGAGCAGACGCTCCATTGCAGATACTCTGATAGTGGGAAATGCAGTCACCAGTGATAGCAGATTTGTTTATTTTATTTTCAAGTTCACCGCTATTCCAGTCGCCCATAATGGTTTTTATGCTATCTAAATCATACTGCTGGGGCGGAGCGTAATATATAGGTTTTGCAAGCCGACCCATTTTCATCAGCTCGGATGCAGAAGCCCCATTGACCATTACATCAAAAACTTTATTCAAACCTGTGCCATCGGTTCGGCAGGGAGTAGCTGTCACACCCAAAACTAACGCTGTGTGATAATGTTTTAGGATTGTAGTATATGTATTTGCAGTAATTCTGTGGCACTCATCACAGATAATTAAAGTGGGATCGTTTATGCTATCCAACCTGCGAATAAGCGTTTGCACGCTTGCTATCATAACCTGCTTGTTTATTTGGGGCGTGCCAGCTGCTATGATACCGAAATCGACACCGAAGTCATTTAGTGTATTGGCGATTTGTTTTATCAGTTCATATCTGTGAACCAGTATCAGAACAGAGTTTCCCTTCAGCACAGCTCTACGGCACACTTCTGAAAAGATAACCGTTTTGCCACCACCCGTGGCAAGCTGAAATAGAACGGACTTATATCCTTTCCTGTAGCAAGCTAATATGTCCTGCAAACTTTCCTGCTGATAATCATATAATTCAATCATAAAATACACCATTTTAAATAAGCGAATATTTGTCAAATCATTTTCTATGTAACTTATTATTTTGTCCCCCTTTACAAATAAAAAATAGTTCAGAAATGATTTGACTTCTGGGGCGTAAAATTATAGATAGGGAATTATAATTATTTTTAGTGAGATAATAGGTATTTTATCAGGTCACAAAAGGTATATAATGATTTCGGAGGACATTAAATGACAGAAACAAAACCACATAGCATCAGAGCAAGCTCTCTACCTGCTTACAATGACTGTCCCAGGCGAGCTATTGCCCGTCTTTTTAGGAATGACATTGAAAATGCAGGATATAAACTGCGAGACATAAAACCAAATATTGGTGCTATCTTGGGAACTTCCACCCACTTTTATATAGAGAAATACTTCCAAGCAAGGATAGACAAGATTGAATTTCAAAACCCGATAGACGAAGTAATGTCAAACCTTCAAGACAATATAAAAGAGGGCGTGGAAACAGACGACACCACTCCAAACATCGATGTAGCCAAAATGCAGATAGAAAGAATGGCTAAAGCTTATATAGAGGGCATAGGAAAATTTATAGAACCTGTGGCAGTGGAATTAAATGTAAGTGCTGAAATAAATGACGAATGGCAAGTCACAGGGCATATAGATTTGGTGTGCCAGGGTAAGACAGGCGTCTATATCCGAGATTTAAAAACTGGTGCTGTGGTGAGGTCACACCACGCCCAATTAGGTGCTTATTCGCTTTTATATCGGTCAGAATATCCTGACATCAAAGTAGAAGGCATAGCAATTGACTTTGTAAAACGAATCCCAAAAACACGAAGTCAAGAAACACCTAAAACCACCGAATACGATGTCCACCTAAGTGAACAGACAGCTTATGCCACCATAAATCGCATAATACGGAACTTCGCTGATTTTCAAAAAGACACAAAAAATGTAAATGCTTTTGCAGAGAACCCGATGAGCTTGCTATGTTCAGAGCGTTTTTGCCCAGCGTTCTCGACTGCATTCTGTCCGATAACACAAGAATATAATAAAAATCATATAAAGGAGTAAATTATGAGTAATTTACAAAAACCACAGACTCAATATGAGCTGACACCGATGGCTATGTTCCGCGGTGACCTTGACAAGATGGATGATGAACTGCGGAAGGTTTTACCACCAGAGATACCCATCGAAAAATTTAAAAGAGTTACGATTACCGCCCTGCAGGAAAATGCAGACCTATTAAAAGCAGACAGAAAGTCACTTTTTAAGGCTTGCCTGCTATGTGCGAGTGCTGGTCTTTATCCAAATGGAAAGGAAGCAGCGTTTACCATTCGCAAAGGCAAGGTTGTATATACTGAAATGGTGCGAGGTGTAATAAAAAGGATATTAAACAATACAGATGTGGTAAAAATCAAAAGTAGGTGCGTTTTCACACATGATTTGTTTGAATACAAACTCGGCACAGATGAGTATCTACTACATATTCCAAATTTAGATATTCCAGTGAAAAACATAGAGAAGGAGTTTAAATGTGTATATGCTATTTTTACTCTGAAAAATGGACAGGAAATGATAGATGTTATGCCAAAATATGAAGTGGATAGAAGGCGTGCAATTAGCACAGGTTCACACCTAACATTCTGGTCGAATTTTTATGACAGAATGGCCCGTAAGAGTGTGATACACAGGCTATCAGAGGACTTGGATTTAGAGATAAAATATGACGATGAATATTTTGAAAATGACGAGGTCACGCCCGAAAACAAACAATATAAAAGATTGCCACAACCAAATATCAGCATAGACACCGAGCAAAACCCACCTTTTGACACAGTGGAAGAATACAAAGAGCCTTTACAGGTTTTGGAAAATGAAACAGTAGAGGAGCCGTTTTAATGAAAGCTACTATAAATAATTTCAGAGGAATAGAAAGTGCCGAGTTTGATTTAAAGCCGATTACCATAATAAAGGGCGATAATGGTTCGGGAAAAACCAGTATAGCACAAGCCATCGCTTCTGCCCTCACTGGAGAATGTCCTATTTCAGATATGAAAAAACAAGACTATAAATATCTTGTAAATAATGGAACTCCTTCAGCAGTATCTACTGTGGAAACTAAAAATGGTTTAGCAAGGATTAACTTTCCTGAAGGCAAAGGATGGACAGAAAGAAAAGCCCCACATTCGTCAGTATATGCTACTGGTATCACATCGCCAGTAGATATGACCAAAAAGGACTCGGCTGATGCTTGGGTAAAGATACTAAAAACAGAGCCGACACTTGACGATTTGAAGCAGTCTCTTGACAATGACAAGCATACAGACGAAGTGATAGCCCTCGTCAAAATGCGTGGCTGGGACGGAGCTTATGACCAGATAAAAACCGATGCCACCAAGTATAAAGGGCGTTGGGAAAAGATAACTGGCGAAAGATATGGCACATCAAAAGCAGAAACTTGGATAGCACCGCCGACCAAAGACAAGAAAACACTGGAAACCGCAGTAACCGAAGCACAGCAGAAATATAATGAAACGCTAAAAAAATCCGCTATAAACGAGCACGAGCATAACAGATTAAAAGAACTATCAGAGCAGACAGAAACGCATAAGGTCTCTCTGCAAAGGATTTCCAAAACCAAAGACGAAACCAAAACTTTAGTCGATAAACTCCGTGCAGAAATAGACAAAGTAGCACAGCAGAAGCTTGTTTTAAAATGTCCTCATTGTGATAAACCTGTCAATTTCATAGAAAACAAGCTCGTGCCTGTTGGTGAACAACCTATTGTAGCGGAGAATGTCTCCGCTCTCCAATCCGAATATCAAAAAGCTTTTGAAGTCTATCAAAAACTATTGAAAGACGAGGGTGAGCTACATTCTTTGATTAGTCAATGTGAAGGTGCCACCCAGCAACTTGAACAGTCAATCGTTAAAGAGAATGATGACACAGCCCTGATAAACCTGCAAAAAGCCCAACAAGAATTAACTGCATTTCAGAATTATCACGACGCACTATCAGAACACGCAGAAGTTATTTGGCGGATAGAAGTGCAAAAAATACTCGCTCCTGAAGGGCTTCGTAAACGAAAAACTGACGACAAAATAACAGAGCTGAATAAGTCACTATCTGCTTTATGTAAGGTTGCAAGGTGGGGCTGTGTTGCAATTGATACGGATTACAATGTCTCTTATGACAATCGTATTTTTGCAATATTATCGGAGTCAGAACAATACAGAGTTCGTTGCACCTTGCAGTCTGCTATTTCAAAGCTTGACGGCTCGGATGTGCTGATATTCGACAGAGCAGATTTACTTACTAAATCAGGTAGAGATGGACTTTATTATCTATGTAAATATATAGAAAGATATTGCCTGATACTGCTATCTGTTTCAAATAAAAGTGATAAACCAAACATCAACAGTAATGATGAAATCACATACTGGCTTGAGAACGGACAAATAGTAGGGGATGGAATTGCCACACACAATAGCGGGGAGTTCGGCTCCAATCCTGATACCCTGGATTATATCAATGTTACACAGTCCTGAATTTCTTACTCCTTCTGAACTTGTCAAGAGATGGAAAAATGTCATAAGTGAAAAAACTCTTGCCAACTGGCGGTCACAACATTTGGGACCGACCTATAAAAAATTAGGTGGGAAAATAGTTTATCTAATCGATGATATTACAGAATATGAACGGTTGAGAACTATCAAAAATGACACCAGCAAATAAAAAAAAGAGGAGCTAACTAAAAATTCGTTGTTAGCTCCTCGACCTTATTTCTCATAATACCTACACCGAGACAGCTTGACAAAGGCATTTCAAACCTTGCAGTCTTCCACTTAAACAATTGGCTATACTGGTGCAATAAGAATGACGGGTAACCTGACAATATAAATTTACCTTTGATATTAGTTAGAATGTCAAGTAAGTTTATATAGTCATCCTTTGTCAAGTTTGCATAATAGCATTGTGAAGCGTTGAAATACGGAGGGTCAAGATAAAAGAGGGTGTCTGGTGAATCGTAGGCGATTATCACATCGATAGCATTGGTGCAGAATATATCTGTGTCAGAAAGTCTGTTTTGGTAATCGTAATTTATATAGTCCTTCTTATTATCAGCACGAGAGGAATAGCCTGATGTTCCTGTGCCATTATAACTTGAATTTTGACAATACCAAAATACAGCAGCCCTCGTAATATTTATAAAATCTGTATTATGTGGACACTTCATCAAATCATAGCCGTTTTTCAAAGTTACCCTATTATAATGGATACTTTTTATAATAAACTCTAACTCATAAGCATAATATTTGACGCATTTATAGAAGTTTATCAAATCAAAATCCAGGTCATTTAATATCTCTTTTTGGCTTCTATCCTTATACCAATAGACAGCAGCTCCGCCCGCAAATGGCTCTACATAAATCTTATGTTGTGGAATAAGCTCTAAAATAACCTGTGACAAAACCTGTTTACCTCCATAGAATTGAAATGGTGGTCGCAGGTTTCTGCCCTGTTTATATGGTGGGTGCATTTATCTCTCTATTATCTCCCCACACTTAGGGCATACAATCTCTGTTTTTTGCTTCCGTGCAGTCCGAAACTTTATATTATTCTTTCTCATAGAATTGTTTGTCTCGGATAGGTCGGGAATAGTCAGTTCCTCAAGGCTTTTAGTAATGTCTCTCAGGAAACCTTCATCAAAGCCTGGGACATCAAAATCAGTAAAGTCTTTTAGAAGGGCGTTGATAGTGGTGTAGTCGTCATAGCCAAGAGAGAATATTTTGTTGTCAGCTATCATTAGTTTATATTTATTCTCTTGGGATAGGTTTGATATTCGGTAGGCTTTTATGGTGTCATAGTTTAATCGCTTGCAGGCATCAAGAAGTCCATTTCCAGCAAGGACTACATTGTCCTCGTCAATGACCAGAGGGCGTGTCTGACCGAACATTTTGACCGCCCTCGAAAGCTCTTTTATCTGTATTTCAGGGTGTTTGCGAACTGTTACTTCAGATACTTTAAGGTCTGAAATAGTAACGGTTTCGATATTCATTGTATTTGTCCACAATTGCCCCACATATTGTGTATAACAGTTTGCGAATAAATCTCCAAGAAAAAAATCGGGAAAATGCGGGAGGATACTTATAGGCATACTTTATCGCCAAATCGTCTATGTGATACGCTTTCTTTAATAGCCTCTTTACAGTCATTAGCGTGCCCATAGGTGTTTTCCTGGTGTATGAAAACTGTTCGCCTTCTATCTGATATTCTTTTTTATCAAAATGATGATAAACATATATGCCTATTTCGTAGCAGCTACACCAACATTTACAGCCCTTCAAAGTTGCATCGCTCTTGTGAAATCCAAGTTTTTTTAGTCTCTTATGCAGATTTATTTTCATAATTACTCCCTATGATTTGAACCTTACAATGTCTCGTTTGTTTCACTATGTTTTTGGCACAACTCCATATACCGCACTATCACGGCACAAAACTGTATAACTTCTGTAAAAAATAAGTCTGCTTTCTTATTTAAATTAATATTTATCTTATAGCTCGGTTTGTCTCTGTTTTCAGATATGGTATTGTGTTCTCGTATCATTTCACCATACTCTTCCATTGCTATCAAAAACCAATTATTCATAAAATGTTCCGTGTCAGGATGCAGTTTATTTTGTCGCAACCGCTCCAAACAGACCAATTCAAGAAATTTACTTGTGTCAGCAAAGGACATAAATAGCATATAGCAATATTGTATCAAATCTGTAGGAAGTGCATCTTTTTTCCATACTTCACAAAGTATCACTGCTAATTGCTCTAATATGTCCTTTACTTGAAACATTTCTTCGGTAGCTATGTTATTGCCACCATATAAATCCTGATTAAAATCATTTAGCGAAGTCACTATATGCTTTAAAGTGGGTTCGGGTATCGTGTAGCCTTTCATTGTTCCTCGTCTAACTTCAAAAGCTTTCTTAAATAAGCAGAAATCGAAAGCCCAAGCTCGTGTGCTAATGTCTTAATCTTTTGATATGTATCACTGTCAACTCTGATACACATTGTTTTGCTGCGTTTCCTCGCATTCCATTTCCATTTCTTTTCATTGGGCATTTTTATAATCCTCTATAAATCTTTTAAAGTTTTCTTTGCTAAATGGCTCGGTGATATGATAATACTCTCCTTCCCATGCTTTAATCTCGTGCCAATTATCGTCTATCAGCAATTCTGTGAATTTTGGTCTGATTATTGTGTTTTTTCGGGTGCCTACAGGGATAAATATAGTCGGCACAAATATCCCATTGTAATACAGCCATTTTGCTTTACGACTGGCGATGTTCATCCCGTATACACAAGAAACTATTGTAAAGGGTGTGTCTCCGATTATGTCTAATATATCTTGGGCGAAGTCGGTTTCTTCGAATTGCCATATTGATTCGTCCTCTTGTAGTTGTCTAAATTCACTATCGGTTAGTATCTCTTTTACATTTTTATCTGCTGGTAAGTCTTTACCGAAGGCATTCTTTATCATTTTTCGGAAGTCTGTTAGCACTCCGTCCATATCTATGTAAATCATTCTGCCACCACCGGTTTTAGATAAAGATTCAAAAGTAGCATATAAGGGAAAGTATTAGGGCAGTTGTATAGGACACCGACAAAGCTTCTGATTTGAGATACTATTGACATTATTTCCTCTTCTGTCAAAGTGTTTGGGAGGTGCTTAAGGATAAAATACATCCGCACTATATCTACAAATAGCACATCAGCATAATAATAATCCTCTTCGTATTCCTCATATTCTATTATATTTTTAGCGTGTAGGTTGAATATAGCTATTTTTAAAGCGGATTTACTTATTTCTATGCTCATACATTCGCCTTTAATAGCTTCTTTACAGCAGTTTTCATTTCATAAAGCTCTTGGTGTATCATATCTAATTTGGCAAGCGTTCTTTTTTGGCTGTTTTTAATGACATCAGATAGATATTCATGTAGATATACTTCTGACGGTTGGATTAGTATCTCATCGACTACTATTCCTTGTTTTGATAATTGCTCTTTTTGTTCATTTGTCGGTTTCATATTTTAATTCCTTTGTTAGTTT
>WRIO01000001.1 GCA_009782695.1 Candidatus Cloacimonadota bacterium | reverse complement strand
GTGTGGGGATTTAACAAAAAAAGCTATGTTGCATCCCTACGGGATGATGTTTTTTATTACATGCATCCATTCTACCGAGCTTTATTCCCTTCGGGAATTTTAATGTGTGCTACGCACGGACGCTTTCTTTCGGAACGATGTTCGCTTAAATATCCGTCCGTAGGACACCAACATTTGTCATTTGTAACTCGTAACTTCCAACGCAGTTGGATAGGGCATCGTTCCCTACGGGAAAAAAGTGTGCTTCGCACAAATATAATTTCCCCTGCCCCGTCAGGCTAGCGCCTGCCACCCCTTCCCGGCGGGACGGGGAAAAGGCGGTGTCCTGCGGACGGATGATAGCACTTCGTGCAGTTGAGGCACGCAAGTGTGCGTTGAGGAGCTTCGCTCGTTGAAAGTTGAGATAAACACATCCTTCACATACTGCGAAGCAGACAGATCATCCTCATCAATGCTCCCCCCGTCAGCCAACTGCGTTGGAAATGACAAAATGCAAGATACCAATGACTTGTCATTTGTTCTTTGTCACTCGTCATTATTTTTGCCCACCCCTCCAAAATTGGAGGGGAATTTACATCGTCCGCAGGACACTACATTTCTAATTTCTAATTTCTAATTTTTCTTAAACCTTTCCCATTTGCTTTTAGGGGTGACTTTTAGGTTGTCGATATTCAGCTTTTCATTTAGGGGCATAGAGGCTGTTGCCTTCGCTTTTGGGTTCGAGATAGAGGCTATATTTATATGCAGGTGGTTATCTTTAAAAGAAATCTCTTGTTTGAATTTCTGGGGAGCGTTGCTTTTTAAGTAGCTTTCAAAGCTTTGGGAATATTGACCGGGATCTCTACTTCTGCCGCCCATGATTTCTGGGGTTCTCCACCAAATATGTGCTTGTGTAGCTATGTGAAATATTTCTTTAAAGAGTAGGTCTTGGGCTTCTGCATCGCTGATATAGGGTGTATATTCGGGTTTGGTGGTCAGAGTGTGAAGACCGACATTTAGCTGAACCTCTGCCAAAAACTGGATATGCGGATTGGAAATAGATTTCGCGTCTATATGCAGAGTGAGCTCATCGAGGCTAAAAACTAACACGCTATTTTGCCGCTCGATTCTGTTCCCAGATGCACTGTGGTCGATATACCGAACCAAAAACTCCAAAGGCTCTCCTGTTCGCCTGGGGGGTTGTTCCTTCACCGGTGGTTCGATATCCCTTCTTATCCTTGGGGGTGGTGGCATCGGGTCTGTTGTTATTTCTGTGGGCTTTTTGCTATCGATTATACCGTCTAAGATTTCTGGAGGTGGCATAAGCTGGATTCCTGTATCTTTTGCGGGTCGCGGGTGCGGGCAACTCCTTTCGATATTACTTCTCCAATCGGTTTTTTGCGGGGGTAAAGGGTTAAACATATCAGACAGGGGGTCACTGCGACCAGCACCGCCCATCACCACTGGTGTGCTATACCAATCGATAGCGAGTTTCGCTGCTTGTTGCAAGTCCTTATACAGCTGTTTGGTGGCTTCTTTGTCGTTCAGTTTGGCTACAAGCGGGGTGGTGCTTTGGTTTGCTACATTCGGGGTAGTGACTTTTATGCCTTCATGCCCAAGCTTCAGCTCAATAACCCCAGTGCATTTAGTAGCCCGATATTGCTTTGAGATACCAACTATCTCAACGACCGAATCACCCTTTATTGTAAATAAATACATACCTTCTTGGCTCTCTATCCAGTTGCCTTTTTTGCTGGTTTTTAGGGCTGACTGACCTTTTATAATATACTCTATCATTCGCTCTTCGGAGCCTGCTGGTATAGACTGTGAACCGCCTCCACCCATGACTATCGGTGTGCGATACCAAGCCTGTGCCAGCACTCCAAAGCTGTGTATTTCTCGTGATAAAAGTAAACTGACTTCGCTTTTCGATAGTTTTTTTGCTGATACCGATATAGTCAAAACTAAGACCATCAAAGCTACTCTACTAATTATTTTTCTCTTCATAATCAAACCTCTTTTCTATCTTCGCTTTTTCTGTCAAGGAGAAAAGCAAATTATAAATTATAAATAGATGTGTCCTGCGGACGGATGAAAGCACTTCGTGCAGCTGAGGAGCTTCGCTCGTTGAAAGTTGAGATATACACATCCTTCACATTCTGCGGGGCAGACACATCATACACATTTATCATAACCACCCCGTCCACCAACTTCGTTGATAATTACAAATGACAAGATACCAATCACTTGTAATTTGTCACCCGTGATTAGTTATTTTTATTATAGTTCACCACTTCAAATTTGGAGGGGAATTATTTTGTGTGCTATGCACGGATGTGGTGGAAGGCAGGGGGCTGCCTTCCCTACAGAAAAAATAAAATAATGATCAGAGGATTTTATCCTTGACAATTTTAGCCTTTCAAAGAAAATTGCACCTCAAAAAAAGTATGAAATATTACTACAATTTATTACATTATATGGAGTCATAATATGAAAATATTACAGTGGATTTTCTTGGGGGCTTTTTGTTTTCTAATGGGCGTAAGTGCTTTTGCTAGCAGTGCATTTATTGTCAACACCACTTCGACAGAAAGGACAGATTTTTCTTTTTCTTTACCGGAATATAAGATTATCTCAGAATATGATGGTGGTATCTTATTCGACAAAATAGAGTTAGACCAGGCAGTTCTGACGCCTTTGACGGGTTTGCCAGAAGTGCCTGTTTTTTCTGTATCTTTGGCAGTGCCAGTTGGTAGCGAGATTAGGATAGAAAATCTTTTTATAAAAGATCCATACATTTTGGACAACCTAAATATACATCCAAACCAAAATTTTGATGTAAAAGATTATTATTTTCAACAAGACATGAACTTTTATGGCAGTAAAGACCCAGAGCTAGTATTTCCAGATATTTTATATCATATTAGTGATGTCGAGACTATTCGCGACCATCAATTTATCACCATAAATATCCATCCCATGCGCTATTTTCCTGCCGAAAAGAAGTTAGAGGTCACACAAGAGCTTAGTATGACTATCTACCACACCTCCCCTGAGGCAGTTCCATCATATTATCTCCGTCCGCAAGTCTCCCGCTATTTTGAAGTAGTTTATGAGGCATTATTTGAAAATTACAACCAGATCAGACTGCCAAACCCTATCTATCAAGAGCCCTCATTACTGATCATACACGGACAAATGGCAGGACAAGGAACCAATCTCCAATTTTTGAACCAATTAATCACGTGGAAAAGGCAGCGTGGTATGAAGGTAGAAACAGCCGTGGCAAGCACATCCGCCATGGGTAGTTCTGAACCAGCCGGGGTAACTAATGCAGCTATCAAATCTTTTCTCCAGACAAAATACAGCCAGGGCGATGTGGAATTTGTGCTTTTGATGGGTGGAGTCGGTGTTCCTTCCAGTGGTAATTTCAGTATCCCCACTTTTACACCCAATGGAAATTGTGATTATGAGTATATGAAGATGATATCGAATGATTACCCCGATATATTTGTGGGTAGGTGGTTTGTAGATAGTAGTAATGCTATGGACGCTTATGTCAGCAAAGTGATACATTACGAACGTGAAATAAACGTTGGTAATGCGAACCTTGATTGGTTAGGTGGTAGTCTTTTGTATGGCGATACAAATTCTTCTTCTGGCATTTCCACAAAGATAGTAAACAAATATATAAAGTCTATTATACAGGAATATGACCCAAACCATGATTTTGTAGAATTTTATCCTAATGGCACTGTAAACCCTGTTTTGAACACCGGAAGAGCACATTTTTCATATCGTGGATACCTGGGTATGAGCAGTATACCAGGTCAGGTATCTTCGCTGACGAACAACAATAAATTATTTAATGTGGTCACTATCACTTGTAGCACAGGCGGTATGAGTGGCAGTGATTATATATCGGAAGTTACTAAAAAATACAACTCAAGTGCTCTGACTGGTGCTATATCAGCTATCGGTATGGCAAATAGCTCCACTCATACAGCCTGGAACAATGTGCTCCAAGCTGGAATCTATTACGGACTATATCCTGCAAAAATGGAGACTATGGGGCAGGCATCACTATTTGCAAAAGCCAATATCATAAATACCTTTAATAGCCCAAGCTTCCGCCCAACAGCGATAAACTTCGCCACTTGGGCAAATGTAATGACCGACCCCTCCCATAATGTGTTCAAGACAAAGCCAAAGTATTTTGCGACAGTTTTTCCCACTACTATTCCCACTGGGACCAGTAGCTTAAGGTTCGCCATCACAGACACAGACGATTATCCAGTTCCAAATACATGGGTCACCATATCACAATTTAGTGGCACATTAGACGGAAATCCTGTCCTCACCTACCTCACAAAAGGGATTTCCGATGAGAATGGAGTAGTCTATGTCAGCTTGGATCCGGAACTAACCGGCAATCTGACTTTATTCTGCACTCGGGCAGATTTTTTAACCAAAAAAGCTACCATTAGCCCCACCGGGAGTCCAGCAGTATCAGTGCAAAACTTCGTGATAAATGATATTTTGGGAAACAACAATGGTGAAGCAAATCCCGGAGAAACCATACATTTGACTTTGAATGTAAAAAACTACCAGAGTATGACTGCCTCCAACCTAACAGCTACTCTCAGTTCCGAAGACCCACTGGTCACTATCGACAATGGCACTGCCACATTCGGGTCTATCAGTGCAGGCGAAACCCAAAATTACTATGATGCCTTTACTTTTACCGTGTCACCCCAATTTCCCGACTTGCAAATGCTACCTTTAAAAATAGATATCACCGATGGCATAAACGTATGGTCATCGTATATCACAACTATGGTAAAGGGTGTAAACTTAAATTATGTCAGTATGACACCAGGCTATGTAGCCATAGGTCAGCCATCAGAAGCCAGCTTTTCTCTAAAAAACAATGGTTCTTACACAGGGTATAACCTCTCAGCACAGCTACTTTCACGCCACTCGTTTATGAACATAGAGACAGACACAGTATATGTCGGCACGGTAATTCAAGGGCAGACAGTAAGCGGTATCGGTCCTTTTACAATTTTAGTGGATGAGGCTATTTATCCCGGTATGAGTTTGCCTGCATTACTGTATGTATATAACAATGACGGCTTTGAAGAGTTTATACCCATCAATATTACAGCAGGGAATAGAACCCCTGCAGACCCCACTGGTCCAGACGAATACGGCTATGCTATGATAGGCAGCAATGACTTTAATTGGTATCCCGCTGAGACTGGCACAGTCACCCCGCAATATAGGTGGAAGAACATTAAGTATATAGGCACAAATACTGGCATCGAAGATTATATAGAAAACCCAGGTGGGAGTAGTCAGGAAGAAGGCGGATTAGATGTCACTCTACCTTTTACTGCATCTTATTATGGCAATCAGTTTGATAATATCTTTATCTGTTCAAATGGTTGGTTCTGCTTCGGCACTAGTGACCAGAGGGACTTCCGCAATGTGCCGATACCCGGACCGATAGTTCCTCGAAATATGGTCGCTCCATACTGGACAGATTTAGTATGCGGAAGCTCTTACGGAGGCATATATACCTATTATGACGAGGACGACGCTGCTTTTATAATCCAGTGGGATAGTGTAAGATTTATTTCCCCGGGAAGCTATGGGTATTGGAATATCTCTGCAGACAGTGTGACCTTCCAAGCTATCATTTACGACCCACAGATGCACGGCACATCGATGGGTGACAGCCCGATAAAGCTACAATATCACCGGTGGCATCAAGGCGTTCCTGGCAACACACAACACCCTATAAACTATGTATCAGTCGGTTTTCAAGACGGCACTGCACTGCGGGGTCTCACTTATGTATACGATAACGTATACACCCCCGGTTCTGCCACTATCAACAACGGTTTTGCGATATTGATCACCCAGCCTTTCTTTATAAATGATCGACCGTTTTTACAGATGCAAGACACATATTTATATGACGAAAACGGCAATGGCATCATAGAAGCGGGAGAAAGGTTAGACATAGGCATAGTCCTAAAAAATTTAGGTTTGACCACAGCCCAAGAGGTGCGAGCTACTCTCACCAGCAATTCCGAATTTATAGAAATACTAAATGCTGTGTCTGACTTCCCAGATATAGCAAATGGGGAACATAGCTCAAATTTCGACTATTTCAGCGTTGTAGTTAACCCAAACACACCCGATAACACCGAGATAACAACCAATATAAAATATTCTGTGGAAAGCATATATTCACCAAACTTCAACGAGTGGAGCAGCAATATCAAATTCACTGTGAGAAAGCCCTCTATGGTTTACCGCTCATATCTGATAAATGATCTGGCAGGGAACAACAACGGTATAGTGGAACCAGGTGAAACTATCAAATTTGTGGTCACTATCGCAAACACCTCTGATTTAGATGTCTGCGATGTAATGGGCAATCTGGAAACTCAAAGCTCATACCTCAATGTGCATGTAGATTCTTACTTTGTCCCTATCATCAAAGCTAGAAACAACCAACAGTTTGTCTTTGAAATCGGTGTGGCGACAGACACTCCTGAAGCTATAGCTATTCCGCTATTTATGAACTTTACAGCAGAAAATGCAAATACAATATATTATAACACGAACCTAAGTATCAACCAAAGTGGCACTTTGTTACAGCACTACGGTGAGCAACTTTTAGGCACGTGGCAGATCAACGGTCTATATGGTACTTGGGATATTTCTGATACCGATTTTGCTGGTGGGACTGCACCTGAGATAAAATATATGGGTGCAAATATCACAGGGAGAGTGCGATATATCTCACCCACTATGGATGCTCGTGATATAAATAGTGTGATGTTGACCTTTAAAAATGCTGCCAATGTGGCGATACCTGATGTCCTTACGCTTAGGGTAGAGGCTCGACACACCTACAACGCCAATGATTGGGATGAAATCTGGTCACAAACTTTTACAGATAGTTATACCGCTTCTGATGTAGCTGTGCCTATAAATACACACCTGGGGTATAGCATCTTCCAGATTTGCTTTACATTAGAAGGGAATTTTGCTGGCATATCAGAATGGTATCTAGATGACATCATAGTCCAAACAGATTTTGGCAACACTGCTATCATCCGAGGTCAAGTAAATGTGCTAAACCACTATCCAAAGCCTGTGTCGCGATTAGGTGTAAAAGCAGATTATTACACTGCACGAGTTTCTCCCGAAAACTCTTATGAAATATATCTGTTACCACAACGATACCATAGTATAGCTCTAAATGACCCATTCTTTGAATATGCCGATTCTTTAAGTGCCATGACCTTAGATGCAGGTCAAGTAATAGAGGATCATCATTTTAATGTCCACTACCGCACCAGACCGGGTAACCTGCGGAGAACTACAAACGAGGAACGAAACCTAGTCTTGAGATGGGATCATATATATGATAGGACAGAAGACTTCTTGGGATTTGAGGAGTTTGAGATTTTTAGGCAAATGAATTCGACAGAATTTATAAAGATAGAAAACCCTTTCATCGATTCATTAGGCTATGATGCTGAAAATAATCGAAATATATACAGCTACACTGAAGATAGCTTTGAACCTTTTGATTTGTCGAATAAATACCGCTACTCTGTGAGAGTAAAATATGCAAATGGGGCGAGCGATACTACTATGGTGTATTACAACCCTCTGGACACTTATGATGACCCCGACAATCCCGAAAGCACAGACCCAGTGGTCGTAGAAGGTGAGGATGTAATCATAGAAAATCTCGAATTCAAGCTATATCCGAATTACCCTAATCCATTTAACCCTTCCACTACTATCCGATTTGCGATACCAGAACCGAGCAGGGTAGATATCAAAATTTACAATATAAAAGGACAGCTGGTAAAGGTAGTGAAAAATGAGTTTATGGACAAAGGGATTCATACAGTGCAATGGCATGGAAATGATAATAATAACCACACAGTTGCCTCTGGGATATACTTCATCAGAATCCAAAATGAAAAGAATGTAGCTATCAGAAAATCGCTGCTATTGAAATAAATTAGAAGTTTGAAATGTGGAGTGCTTCGCACGGATGGAGTGAGTTAAACCACCCCTCCACCAACTTCGTTGGAAATGACAAATGACAAAATATCAATGACTTGTAACTTGTCTTTTGCTATTTCTAACTAGGTTGGATGACGGGGTGTGAGCCCATCTTACACATACTGCGAAGCAGACATATCATGCAAATATGAGCGGAGAGCGGGACGCTCTCCGCTACAATATCTTTACATTTTTACTAATTCATTTTTTTCGATATCTACAAAGAGCACTTCTATACCAGCATCCGCAAATAATTCCTTTGACAGATTGTCGGGGTATTGGTCTAAGACATAGACTTGTTTTATTTCAGAATTTATGATCATTTTTGCACATATTGAGCAAGGGTAATGAGTGCAGTAAAGGGCTGCTTTCTCAAGAGAAGTGCCATTTAACGCTGCTTGGATGATAGTATTTTGCTCAGCGTGAACCCCACGACATAGCTCATGATTTTGACCGGAGGGGACATTCATTTGTTCACGTAGACATCCTGTGTTTTCGCAGTGCTGAGTGTGCTTTGGAGCACCGTTGTAACCAGAGGCTATGACTTGGTTATTTTTTACTAGAACAGCTCCGACTTGTCTGCGTAGGCAAGTGGAGCGTTCTGAAACTAGCTTTGCCATTTTCATAAAATATTCGTGCCATGAGGGTCTTTTGTTCATTTATTCTCCTTTCATTTTCTCTAAAGTTTTTACTACTATTTTCGGAAGTAAATCTATATCATAATCCCAAAATTTCACGGGTTTGTTCTGGTGTGGCTATAGGTCTGCCAAAATCGTTTGCCATTTTGGTTATCCTCTCGACTAGCTGAGCGTTTGATTTCGCTAGCACTCCTTTGTGATAAAATATATTATCTTCAAAGCCCACACGTATATGACCGCCCATAGTCAAAGCCATCACAGCACAGGGCAATTCCCAACGTCCTATGCCTGCCACACCCCAAGTGGCAGAGGGTATCTCTTCCTGGAGGTGCTCTGCCATGTAAAGCATGTTTTTCGGCTTACCACTCATACCACCGGGAAC
The DNA here is from genome assembly GCA_009782695.1 of Candidatus Cloacimonadota bacterium. GTDB lineage: Bacteria > Cloacimonadota > Cloacimonadia > Cloacimonadales > WRIO01 > WRIO01. The sequence continues at coordinate 14,854 of WRIO01000001.1, read as the reverse complement.
GCCTAACACAAACTGGACGTGTAGGGGAGTATGCGAGATCAGACCTTTTTTTACCAGCTTTGCCACATAATCTATCATACCAGATTCATAGACCTCTATCTCAGGAGCCACACCAACCACTTGAAAATAAGCAGCAAGCTTTTCGATATCTGCGGGAGAATTCATAAAGACTTCATCCCCAAAATTTAAAGTGCCACCATTTAAAGTAGCCATATCTGGCATCAATTTTAGGGGTGCCATCCTTTTTTCAAAGGGTTCACCCACTGCGCCACCAGTGGACATCTGGATGATCATCTCTGGCACAGACTGCCGAAGCTTTGTGATCACTTCTTCGAACCTTTCTAAATCCTGTGTAGGCTTGCCTTCATCATCGCGCACGTGTAGATGCAGGACGCGAGAGCCTGCTTTAAAGCATTCTATAGCTGTCTCCACTTGCTCATCCGGTGTGATAGGCAGATTTGGCTGGGACTCCTTGGTAGTCTCGGCACCTGTCAAAGCGGTAGTAATAATCAATGGCTCCATGTAAAGCTCCTTTTCCTTTTTTATAACAAAATCAAGTTTTAAAAACCGCTTTTTTTGTCAACTGAAAATTCGATTTTACCCCAGAAAAACAAACTATAAATATAAAAATTTTTGATAACCCAAAAGACAGGAGGAGAAAACTATCTACATCATCTCGCTAAAAAGGTGTAATGCAATGCTTTTAAAAGGCAAAATAATCCTATAGTTTTATTGTGTCAACTTCGACTGTTCACATTTTATTTGACAAAAAACCTCTATTTAAAAACTATGTTTTAGGTAAAAAATAGTATGGAAAAGTTTGATTTATTGACCACTGTGGAAAATGGCGGATGCTCGGCAAAGATAGCCCCTGATGTTTTGGAAAAGATACTCGGCGCTGTAAATTTTAGCTTTCCAGCTGACTTTGACAAAAGCAGATTATTAGTCGGGCTGGATACCCATGATGACGCAGGCGTGTATAAAATCAACGATGAGCAGGCTATAGTTTTTACCACTGATTTTTTCCCCCCTATGTGCAGTGATGCTTTTACTTTCGGGCAAATAGCTGCCGCCAATGCCCTCAGCGATGTTTACACAATGGGCGGACAAGTGCTACTAGCATTGAATCTGATAATGTTTCCTGACCAAAAAATACCTCTGTCTGTGCTGTCTGATATATTGCAAGGGGGGCAAAGTAAAGTGGCAGAAGCGAGCGCTATCATAATTGGGGGGCATACTATCGATGATTTCCCCCCAAAATATGGTTTAGCAGTGATAGGGATGGTGCACCCCGATAAGGTCATCACAAATGCTAAATCGCAAGCAGGCGATGTGCTGATACTCACCAAACCCATAGGCACAGGAGTGATATTGGCTGGTAATAGATTAAAAATGGCAGAAAAAAGAAGTTATGACGTCGCAATCGACCAAATGAAACACTTAAATAAGGAAGCGGCTATACTTATGAATAAATATCAGGTGCTGTCAGCTACAGATATCACAGGCTTTGGGCTGCTTGGTCACGCCTTAAAAATGGCGAAGGCTAGCTCTGTCTGCTTAAATATCGACACTCACAAGATACCTTTCATAGCAGGAGCTGAGGATCTGATAGATATGGGCTGCATACCGAATGGATGTTTTCGCAATCAAAAATATGCGAGCGAAATGTGTGCTGTAGTCGAAGGCATAGACTACAATAAGATGATGTTGTGCTATGACGCTCAAACATCAGGCGGAATGCTGATATCGGTGTCTGAAAGCCGTTCTGCTGAGCTTTTACAAGACCTAAAACAGACCTATCCGCATTCGGAAATCATCGGGACTGTCACAGAATATAAAGATAACTTAATAAAACTGGTGCAAAAGATATTGTAGCGGAGAGCGTCCCGCTCTCCATTCTCATAAATAATTGTTTTATATAAATATTGACAAAAATCTTATATTTTAAAAAATGGCAACAGATTTAATTATATACAAAAAAGGGGAGAAATATGGTAGATAATGACACACTTTTAAACACAATATCAAATGAGCTAAAAAACTACATAGTAGCTACAAACCAAGCTATGGAGCAAGCAACTATAAACCAGCCTGCATTGAGTAATGACAAATATATACTACTAGCTATGAAATCAAACACAAAAGCGCTCGATTTAGTGCAAGAGATACTCTATTCGGCGAAAATCGTGGCTGCCAAAGAGACATTGAACCTAAAACCTTTTGATCTAAATGAGATAGTGGAGGACGCAGAAGATATCTTTTATATGCGGGCAGCAAATAAACATATCGAAGTGGTGGGGCAATACTCAGATGCCGCACTAAATGTGCTGCTCGACTTCGACAAATGGACTAGGATATATGAAAACCTGACCACAAATGCTATAAAATTTACCGATGATAAAGGTGCCATCACTGTCAAAACTTACTCCGAAGACGACCATGCTGTGTTCAGTATCAAAGACTCGGGTATCGGTATACCCCCAGAAAATCTAGCAAAACTGTTTTCGGGAGCTTCGGATGTCTCGCGTAAAGGAACAGCAGGCGAAGAGTCCACGGGGCTGGGGCTGACCATAGTGAAAAAACTGGTTGACCTGCACAATGGCACTATCGAAGTGAAGTCAAAAGTGGGAGAAGGAACAGAGTTTATCGTCAAACTACCGCTAGCAAAATAATCCTGCTATGAAGCATAAAATAATCTTATTCCTCGAAAAATGGATAGCTTTTTTTGTGCTGAACCTGCTGGGTTTTACCTTTTCATACAAAGTCCACGGGCTGAAAAAGCCATACCCGCATTGCATTTATATCTTTTGGCATAGAAATATATTACCACTACTTTTAAACAGAAAAAATGAAGGCGTGGTCGTGCTGATTTCCCGCTCGAAAGACGGGGACTATATAGCTGAACCCTGCAAAGCCTTTGGTTTTCAGACGGCTAGAGGGTCCTCCTCCCGCAAAGGAACAGCTGCTCTAAAAGAGATGATCAGCCTTTCCAAAAACCACTCTATCGCTATCACACCAGACGGTCCAAAAGGTCCCGCTGGGCAGATAAAAGAAGGTGCCTTGCAATTAGCATATCTCACCCAGCTCCCAATCTGTGCAGTAAAAGTGTCTGTATCAACCTCTTGGGCTGTAAACTCGTGGGACAGGTTTATCATCCCAAAACCCTTCGCAAAGATAGACATTTTTTATAGCGAACCGATGATGATATCCTCAAAAGCAGATATAGAAGTGCATCAGAAATCTCTGCAAGAATATATGAACTCGTAGGGAACGATGCCACTCCCAACTATGTTGGAATTACTAGTTGCAAAAGAAAAGTTACAAATTATGGTGTCCTTCGGACGGATTGTGAAGAGAACATCATTCGGTAACATCCGTCCGAAGGACATATTATTTGTAACACAATATTGGTTACTAGGTTAAAAATACAAAGTAAAAAAATGGAGGTTAAAAGTAGTGCCGAAACTGATAATAAATAATCTAAAAAAAACATATCCGAATGGAACTCAAGCTTTAAAGGGAATAGACCTGAGCTTTAGCAATGGTATGTATGGTCTCTTGGGACCAAATGGTAGTGGGAAGTCAACATTAATGCGCACTATAGCTACTTTGCAAGATGCCGATGAAGGCACGATATTTATGGATGAGCTTGATGTCCTAAAAGAAAAAGCTGAAGTTCGTAAAATATTAGGTTTTTTGCCACAGGAGTTTGATTTATACCCAAAAGCTACTGCTTATGAGCTGCTGGAACACTTAGCTATTTTAAAGGGACTTACAGATAAAGTGTCCCGAAAAGAGACATTGAACACGCTGCTAGAACGCACAAACCTTATCTCTGTTAGAAATCAAAAATTAGGGAGCTTTTCTGGCGGTATGAAGCAGCGCTTCGGTGTGGCTCAAGCGCTTTTGAATAAGCCAAAGATCTTGATAGTTGACGAACCAACTGCGGGGCTTGACCCTGTGGAGCGAGTGAGATTTTTAAATATCCTTTCGGAGCTTGCTGTGGACACTATCGTGATTATTTCCACTCACATAGTGGAGGATGTGAGCGAGCTATGTGTAAATATGGCTATCATGAATGAAGGCAAGGTTCTGGTGGAAAGCAAACCTGATACCCTTATCGCGGCAATGAATGGTAAAGTGTGGAAAAAGCTTGTGTCAGCAGAAGAATTAGCTCAGCTGGAAGCTAAATATAAAACATTATATTCTTTGATGTTAATGGGAAATAGAGTAACTCATATTTACAGCGAAACCGACCCTGGTGACGGATTTGAGAGCACAGAACCAGACTTAAAAGATGTTTATTTTTACTATATCAAAGGTATGAACGATGTTTGAAGTATTTAGATATAATTTAATGTATCGTCTAAAATACATTTCCACTTATGTATTTGCCTTTATTTTTATGGCTTTGGCTAGTGGGATTGTGTTGATATGGACCAATGTCATGGGGTATATGACCATTGAAAACAGAACAGCTATAAATGCTCCTACCAGTATCGTGATGTATTCTGGTGTCTTTTCCTCGCTTTTGCTTTTTATCATAGCTGTGATAATTGCAGGCTTGTTTAATAAAGATTTTGAGACAAAGTTTTCGAACCTATTGTTTACAAAACCGATAAGTAAATTGCAATACTTGGGTGGTCTATTACTTGCAAATTTAACACTCGTATCTGCCATTTTCCTTTTGACTATGCTCACATTTGCTATCACTTCTGCCCTCCCTTTTATCAGCAGTGATATGGTCGTAGCACCAAATATACTCTGGTATTTGCAACCTTTTTTACTATTCACACTACCAAACTTTTTCCTTTTTGCCTCACTTTTAATGCTATATATCGTTGTCTCAAAACGGACTTCCAATATACTGTTGGTAGCTTTTTTACTAATGGTGTTGCAAGGATTAGCCGAATTATTAGACGCAAAAATAGACAACAAGATATTAGCTGCTCTCATCGACCCTCTTGGAGAAAAGGCAGCTGCCCTTGCCACTATCGGGTGGACCTCTGCCGAAAACAACACTCAAATGCTACCGCTAACTTGGGTAATATTAGTTAATCGGTTAATATGGATAGGTGCGGGGTTTGTAGCGTTTTTCAGCTCACTAAAAATCTTTAATTATGATTTTTCGTTTAAATCCAGAAAAAAGCATGTAAATGATAGCTATGAACTCACAGAATGCAATACTAAAATAAAGGACTTTACCTTTGTTGAAAGCATAAAAACAAAGATCAGCCAGTTTAGAACATTTTTTGCCTTTGATTTTAAGTATCTGCTCAGGATACCTTCATTTTGGGGTATCATGATTATTTCTTTGGTGTATTTACCCTTTATATCCTCTGGTTTTTCAGCATTTATGGGGACAAAAACTCTGCCTGTGACCAGCAATATGGTTGATAACCTTCATTCTTCTTTTAGCATGTTTTTGTATCTGATCATCACTTTCTTTACGGGCGAGCTGGTATTTAAAGCACGAGAAAATAAAATCGCTATCATAGAGGACAGTTTGCCATTTAGTAATCTCATCAGTTTTTTCTCGAAGTATGCTGTCATGAGTGCCGTAATAATTGGCTATTTGCTGATCCTCATGCTTGGCGGAGTGATTTACCAGATGGTGAAGGGTTATCATCTCTTTGAGATAGGTTTATACATCCAATATTTATTCGGGACAAAGTTACCCATCTGGCTACTTTATCTGCTTTTAGCTTTCTTTATTCATATCTTGATAAACCAAAAATATGTAGCTCATTTCACCTTTTTCTTATTCTTGTCTCTGAGATATTATTTAGCGAATTTTGGGCTGGAGCATGTGCTGTTTAAGCCTCTAATCTTACCTAACCTGATACATTCTGATATGAGTGGCTTTATGGGTGAAGTGCCCTGGTTTTACACTCTCTGGTTTTACTGGCTATCTGTGATGGTTTTTTGGTCGGGATTTACTGTTCTTAACTGGAAAAGAGGCACCACAACTGTCGCACTTTCAAAGCTATCAAATAGTAAATATCGAAATATTATCAATGGAATAGCCTCGTATTTTACGTGTTATTTCAGTGCCTTTAGCTTTAAAACAGCTTTGAAAAAGCCGAATAAGGTCGTGATATTTCACTATTTTGTGATATTCTTTTGGGTGCTTTCTGCTGGTCTGATATTTATAAATACTAATGTTTACAGTGATTTTGCCCTCAGGAAAACTGTCGAGAAAAGGCGTGTAGCTTTTGAAAAAGATTTTAAACATTTTCAGGCAAAGAATCAGCCAAAGATTACGGATATTAAGCTAAATATCGATTTGTTTCCGAGTAAAAAGAATATGACTGCCAAAGGCACTTATACTGTAAAAAATCTGGGAGAGACCCCTATCGATAGCGTAATGATAAATATTAACAATAGCTTCACCAAATATGAGGGCGGTTTTTCTGAGCTTTCGAATGATAATAAAGTATTTGAGAATAAAAAGCTCGGATTCGCAGTGTATAAATTCGATAAACCACTAATGCCGAATGATAGTCTTTATTATAGTTTTGACCTTTTTTTAGGGAAGGCTGGTATATTTGATGTAAGCGGCAGCCCAGTCGTCCGTAATGGAAACTTTATGAATAGTATGATGTTTCCTTCTTTTGGTTACGATGACCATTTGGAACTAAAAGGCGAAAGGCTACGAGAGAAATATGGATTGCCTAAGCAGGATAATATGCCCGCAGTTGACGATGCTTTTGGTTTATCGCGTAATTATATCTCAAAGGACGCCCATTGGATTTCTTTTGAAGCGAATGTTTCCACAGATAGCGACCAGACAGCATTAATGCCTGGTGAACTAGTAAGGCAATGGAATGAGAAGGACAGAAATCACTATACCTATAAACTGGGTAATAATATGCTTAATTTTTTCTCTGTAATTTCTGCAAAATATGAAGTAAAGAAGGACAAGTGGACTGATAAAAACTCTTTGCTTCCAGATGTGGACATAGAGATTTATTATCATAAAAACCATAAATTTAACATAGATGTGATGATAGAAAGCCTTAAAGAGTCACTAAATTATTATACATCAGCTTTTGGTGCGTATCCTCATTCGATAGTGAGAATAGCAGAGTTTCCACGAGTAGCCAGCTTTGCCCAAGCTTTTCCTACATTGATTCCTTTCAGTGAAAGTGCGGGGTTTATAGCTGAATTATCCTATAAAACTATAAACTATCCATATCATGTGACAGCTCATGAAATGGCTCATCAATGGTGGGCACATCAAGTGGTGGGTGGCTTTAATCGCGGTGCTATTATGCTTAGCGAGTCCTTTGCCGAATACAGCTCCATGATGGTGGTAAAAAAGAAGTATCCGTTTCTTTTTCGTCAACAGCTTAAATATGTGCTAAATAGATACACTCGAAGCAGATCGAATGATACGATAGCAGAATTGCCATTGTCCGAAGTGGAACATTCCAGCCATATTTACTACGAGAAGGGCTTATTAGTGATGAGTGCCACAGCTCGGCTTATCGGCGAGGAGAACCTTAACAATGCTCTAAAAGAGTTTTTAAATGAGTATAAATATAGTTTTGACCCTTATCCCAAAAGCACAGATTTTTTGAAAATATTAGACGCTTATGTCCCTGATAGCTTAAAGACGACCATAGATGAGATGTTTAACCAAGTGGTGACCTATAACCATAAAGTGATCAATGTGAAAACTACAGACAAATACGGCAATGTGGATACTTTAAGCGTCCCTACATCACTTGAAGATATTCTAGCCGCACATCCTGATGCAAAAGTAGTTCGCATTGGAGGTAATCATAATCATAGTTCCACAAATGCTCCTACGAACGATAATACAGAACGGGATATTAGCGAGATATTGGGCGGAAACATACCGTCTAATGCTCAGGTAATGCACCTCGATAAAAATTCTTTATCTCCCCTTGATATGGCTAAGCTTTTAAAAGGAGAACTCCCTGAAAGCATAAAGAGCATGGTAGATAGCCTCTCTGCTGACACTCATAAAGAAGTGAAACACCAGACTGTTTCTACTTTAGATACCCAGCAGGAGTACTTTATCACCACAGTCGAATTTAGCACTCAAAAAAGGGTGTATGATAGGGAAGGAGATTTTGAGATAAAGGAATATGAAAACTGGCTTGAGATAGGGCTACTAAACGAAGCAGGAGAGGTTTTCCATGTCGAAAAAGTATGGGTGGAAGGCAAAGATAATATAGCCCAAATAAAAAGCATTAAAAAACCTGCCGAAGTAGTAATTGACCCTTATTTCTTGACTATCTTTACCAACCTGGAAGACACTTTCCAAAAGGTCAGTGGAAAATATGGAAAAACAACAGTTTCCAACGATGGCAAGACCACTACACATACAATAGAAGTCAAGATAGGTGGGTAAGATTTGTAGGGAACGATGCCTAGCGAGCTTGCGAGCGAACATCGTTCCTTAAATATCCGTCCGAAGGACACCACCTTTTCCACTCTCTTACGGGAGAGGGGTGGACTATAATAAAAATAACTAATGACGAGTGACAAATTACAAGTCATTGGTATCTTGTCATTTGTAATTTCCAACGAAGTTGGATGACGGGGTGGTTAAAATTAACATCCATTTTATTTGTAACACAAAGATAACTAAATAGTTACTAATAATAGAGAGGCAGATATGACAACCGTAACCATAGAAATAAGTGATGACTTCAAACAAAGAGCGGAACAGTATTATCATAAAAAAGGGAAAGCTTTATCAGAAGCTATCATAGATTTGATTTCGCAAGACATTGAAGAGGACGATTTTGATACAAACAGTAGTGCATTTACTGAAGAAGAGGAAGCTTCGTTTTATAGTCCAGAAAATATCGCATATAACCTGGAAGGAATTACACAACTCGTAGAAGGCAAAAAAGTCCTGGTGACAGCAGAACAGCTAAAAGCGATGATTAAATGAGGGTCTATTTCTCTGAAAAAGCCCTACAAGAATATATAAAACTAACTAAAACTAACAAAAAAATAGCCGAACGAATAGCCTTATTGATTGAAGAAATAGAACAAAATCCTACATCCGGTCGCGGCAAACCCGAAATGCTGAAACACGAACTTTCGGGCTTTTGGTCTAGACGAATAAGAGGAAAACTTAGACTGATATATAGGATAGTTGACGATGAGTCAGTCGAAATCTCCAGCTGTTGCGGGTATCATATCAAATAAAAGCTTTGTTGGTGTTTAAAATAACTCGTAGGGAACTATGCCTAGCGAGCTTGCGAGCGAACATAGGTCCGCAATGTTCGTGCGGAGCACACCACCTTTTCCCCGCTCCTGTGGAGAGGGGTGGCAGGCACTAGCCTGACGGGGTGTGGGATTTATGTCCGTGCGAGGCACACATTATCCGTAGGGAAGGGTTACCTAACCATTCCGTTCATATCCGTGCGTAGCACACATTTGCAGCCGCGTAGGGGCGAAATGTTGGTAGAAATGCTGTTCACCAACGATATTGCTTTTTCGCCCAAAAAAGCAGAGCTGTTTTGGGCGAAAAAGAGTGTGTGTGCGGTTGCCCATTTCTACCAACATAACGTACCTACGGCGCTAGATGGTGTCCTGCGGACGGATGTCAAAAACCCCTGCCCCGTCAGGCTATCGCCTGCCACCCCTTCCCTCAGGGACGGGGAAAAGATAAGGTGTGCTTCGCACATATATAACGGAGCGATGTTCACTCGCAAGCTCGCTAAGCATCGTTCCCTACGGCATACCCTTCCCTACGACAAATTCACAAACAAAAAAGTATATTTATCTGCGTCCATATCGATGTATTTATTTAGTGATATGCCTGCTCCGTGTCCTGACGATATTTCTATGCGGAGGATTATAGGATTATCTCCTGCATCGGCTGATTGCAATGTAGCGGCAAACTTCCTTGCTTGTCCTGGCACCACTCTATCGTCTGTATCGGCTGTAAGTATCAGGGTCGGAGGATATGCTGTGTTCATTTTTACATTATGAAGTGGCGAGTATTTATACATAAAAGGGAACTGTTCGGGGTTTTCAGAACAGCCATATTCGCCAGTCCAATACCTGCCTGCTGTAAATAGGTGATAGCGGAGCATATCGATTACGGGCATACCTACTATCACAGCTCCAAAGAGGTCCGGTCTTTGGGTTAGGCAAGCTGCTGTAAGCAACCCACCATTTGAAAAGCCTTGTATCCCAAGCTTTTTATTAGTAGTGTAGCCTTCCCGGATCATATATTCACCTGCTGCTATAAAGTCATCAAATACATTTTGCTTATTTTCTAGCATTCCCCCCTTGTGCCAGGCTTCGCCGTATTCATCACCGCCTCGAAGACAAGTGGAAACATATATGCCGCCCTTTTCCAGCCAAGCAAGTATCGAAGCAGAAAAGTAAGGAGTCATGGACGCTTTAAAACCACCATAGCCGTTCATTAAAACAGGATGGCTGTTATCCATTGCGATGCCCTTCTTGTGGGTGATAAATATCAGCACTTTTGTCCCATCTTTTGAAGTGCAAAAAACCTGCTTTGTCTCATACTCATCGAAACTAAAGTCAACCTGACTTGCATACCAGACAGTAGGGTTTTCATTCGTAAAATCATAACGATAGCATACCTTTGGGTAAAGGAAACTGCTAAAGCTCAAAAAGAACTCATCCCTGTCAGGATCACCGGTCAGTTCCACCACAGAACCATGCGCAGGTAGAGGCAGCTCTTTTACAAATACACCATTTAAATCAAACACCAAAACCTTGTGAATAGCGTCTTTCAAGTAAGCACAAAGCAGATGTTTATTCGCAGTTACAGCAAATTCAAGGCTTTCGCCATTATCGGGGACGATAGTTTGCCAGTCTTCTGTTCCTTTTTCTGTTAGCTTTACACTTAAAACTTGATTAAATTCTGCATCCTTTTTAGTAATAATATAAGCCCTACTATCCACAATATCTATCACATCATAATGGTCGTCAAAATCGGCTATTATCGGCAACCAATCAGTGTCTGGCTTGTCTGTGGGCTTGTAGAAAAGCTTGTTCTTTACCATAGCTTCTTCCAAAATCATCATAAGCAGCCACTTTTCTTTATCAACGGTATAAACATATAATTCTTGATTTGGATGTTCTGGTTCGCTGTGTATCAGCTTATCGGCGCTTTGCTGTGTCCCAAGTGCATGAAAACAAACCATAGAGTTATTTGTCACCACATCCAGCACATTTGCAAGGTCTTGTTCTGGATAGCGTCTATAATAAAAGCCTGACTCGTCTGGCACCCAAGCACAGCTTGTCCGTTGCGTATATTGCAACATATCTGGTAATGGCTGTAATGTCCGCAGGTCAAGCAGGTGGATAGTAGTCCAATCTGAACCGCTTTTTGATAAACTATACGCCAAATAATTGCCCTTTGGGCTTATAGAAGTTTGCTCTATAGAAACGCTACCGTCATCACTAAGCAGATTTGGGTCAAGTATCACCTCACCAAAGTCATCTAAAGACTTTAGACGATATAAAACAGAGTGATTTTGCAGTCCGTTATTCCGCCAAGCAAAGTATTTTCCCTCTACATATCTCGGCACACTGCAACGAGGATAGTTAAACAGCCCTGTCAAACGCTTTTTAAAATCTGCTTTTATATCTTTAGCTTTCATATACTCTTGAAAATGCTCGTTTTGCTCTGTTATCCACTCTTTTACCTCTGGCGAGGTGTCGTCCTCTAACCAGCGATATGGGTCGGCAACAGGCGTGCCGTGGTAATCATCTATTACTAGTTCTCTTTTCGTAATCGGTCTTTTTTTTAGTTCAGACATAATTTATCTCCTATATTTTTGTCAAGATTTCAAATCAATTTTACTCAGCTCAGTTTCGATATCTTCTATACTCGGTAAGCTGCTTTTTAGGTTTTCTGGCAGTAGTTTAGAATATTGGTATTCAGAAATGCCCATAGGTAAATTCATGCTTTCTAATGAATACTGCACTTCTATATTATCTTTGTTTTTACATATTATCAGTCCAATAGTAGGGTTATCAGTTTCTTTTTTCTTTTGATGATTTATAGCAGAGATGTAAAGTCCTAATTTTCCAATGTGCTCAGCTTCAAATTTACCTGCTTTCAATTCAATGACTACATAACAACGAAGCTCTAAATGGTAAAAGAGTAGGTCAATAAATCTTTCTGATTCTCCTATTTTTACAGCAATTTGCCTTCCAATATAAGCAAATCCATTACCCAGTTCTAATAAAAATTTAGTTATGTTAGTTGTCAGTGCATCTTCTAATTCTTTTTCCTTGTATCCTTCTGTAAGTGTAATGAAATCAAAATTATATGGGTTTTTGAGTATTTCTTGTGCTAAATCGCTTTGAGGTTCTGGTAATAACCTAGTAAAATTCGTAAGTGCTTTTCCTTGAGTCCTAAAAAGATCAGTATCCATATAATTCATTAGCACTGAACGACTCCAACCATTTTCTATCGTCTTTTGAATATAGAACATTGCTTCATTTATAGATTTTACTTTTGTAAATATCAATATATGATGTCCCCAAGGAATTTGAAAAATTGGATGGGTTTCTAAAAGTGCAACAACTTGTTGCGATTTTATAAAGTCTTTGTTGTCATACTGTTGTAAGCAGTTATTTACTTGGTTTGGGATTTCTGCAACAACTTGTTGCAATAATTCGTTGTCTTGATTATAAAACAAGTAAAACTGTTTAATGTAAAACAAATTCCTAGCAGAAAATCCACTCATATCAGGAAACTCTAATTTCAAATCTCTACTTAACTGCTCTAAAAAACTGCTTCCCCAGGTAGACTCCATTTGCTTTGTGACAATATCTTTACCCAATTCCCAATACAGGAATAAAAGTTCAGTATTTATCCTGATAGACGCTTTTATCTGACTTTGGCGAATTCTATCTTTTAAACTAGTTAGCCATTGTAGATATTCTTTATCTTGTCTCATTGATAAACTCCTTAACTAGAAAGTATGTTACGCACAGATTAAAATCTCCTTCACTCTAGAACAAGGGAAAATTTTCCCTGTCCCTTTGTATCAGCAGCATGGTGCCCCATCATCAGAGCAGCCACAGGCAGGCTCTTTACCTGTAAACCAGCTGTAAATAATAGCCGCAGCACACCCAACTCCTGCCTGTACAGATATAGCATTTGTTGGGCAATTTAAGGCACAGGCGCCACATTCCATACACAAATCCTTATTCGTAATACGAGCCTTTTGGTCTTGCATCTCAAATACTCTATGAGGGCAAACCTCTGTGCAGCGTTTACACCCCACACAGGCGCTTATATCGTATTTTAAAGTAACGACATTCTTTAAATATTTCATAATAAACCTCTTTTATAAATAATTAATAAATAATATTAATCCCACACCCCATCGTCCAACTTCGTTGGAAATAACAACTGACAAGATTCCAATGACTTGTAATTTGTCCATTGCAACTTGTCATTATTTACTGCCACCCCTCTCCGGTGGGAGCGGGGAAAAGTAATGTAATTATATATGACTGACAAATATCATCACACAGCCTACAACTATGCCAAAAATAATAAATGGCAAAGCTATTTTCATTTCCTTTAGCACTCCTGAGCGGGAAGTGTAGGTCGATGAGCCTGTAAAATTCATAGCTAAATATGAGGAAATGGACGGTAAAATTAAGAGATACCCGACAAGCTCCAGTAACCCAAAATCCATAAGGCACACAGTCCCAAAAGCCAATATCATCCCCAGTAAACCTCCTTTAAAGGAGAATGCCCTGCCAGGTATAAATGGCAGTAAAATCGGTGTAATAAACCCTCCTGTCAGCACAGCTCCGAGATATAGTGCTATATCGACTATATCAAAAGGATTGGTAAGAAATAGGTTCAAAATAAAAAGCACTCCAAAAATAAATATAGATTTTTTTAGAGCTGGCACGATTTCCATCGGGGTGAGCACTAACCTATCATACATACTAAATCTCACCTTTCGCATTTCTGGTGTAGCTTGATAGCCTGCACTGATAAAAGCTTTGATGTCAGCTGCCCGAACTGGACCATAGATGACAGAAAATCCTGTCTCTTGTTTTATGACATTGGCATTTACGCCGACGGCTCCAAGCTGGGGCAATATCAAGCTCCGATGAGATACAACTTCGGACAAGCCTGTCTCTTTTAGCCGAAAGATTAGTTCCTCTGTCCCAAAAGTCCCCTTTCCAGCAGCACACCAAACATTTATACCTTTGGTATCAAGTATCAAAAGCCAACAGTTTAACCCCGCGAGTTTTTTCCTCAATACATCAAAAGTTAGCTTATAGTTCGCACTCACTAAGACAGGTGATTCTTCTTTCGGTTCTCCGGCAGAGTAAAGCCCCGGACGGATGCTATAGCTATATCTATCTATACCCCAACGGACCTTCCAGCCTCCAAAAATGTCCTTTTTCGACAAAGCCGTCGAGGCGACAGAAACGCTTGCACCGCAGCAAGCAGAATCACAGGCGCAACAGCAATCGGTGTTATTTTCCATAAGTTTTCCAGTTTATTTTCCTAATAAAAATCACATTTTATAGAGACCCATACTTTTAAAATAAGCATAAATTGTCAATCTTTTTTTTGGCGAGTTTCATGAGCATTAAGCCTTAGCAAAACACTTAGCTTTAGCTAATATGCTTTCATAGTCGTCACTGATGATGTCAAAAGAGCTTTTTCTATACCAGGTGATTTGCCTTTTTGCATAGTTGCGGGTGTGTTGGGCGGCTAGGTCTATGCACTCCTGTAGCTTTTGTTTGTCCGATGTATTTTTTTGGCAGATGATGTCCAAAAATTCTGCATATCCCCCGCCGTTCACGCCGTAATGGGAGGGGCTGTATCCTTGATAGAGCA